>NZ_CABSXI010000004.1:0-75662 GCF_902481605.1 uncultured Oribacterium sp.
CGCAAGTACCGACGGGCTCAGACTACCCCGAATTCAGACCTATATTGCCGAAAATTACTTTTTATTTTGATTTTTTACAGCTCCTTTTATATATCTTTCAGCCAACAATTAAAAACAGTTTTTATTCAAGGTTAGCATGATTTAAAAACATTTTCTCTTCATTCATTTGCAGTAAATGCATTAAATGCATAACTAATGTATCACAAACTAGCCAGGTCATTTGTTCAAACGAACTCCCCATTGCTTGCATGCTTTTATTTGTATTCTTTAATTGACTTTTAGGTGTAGATCCCGGCAATATAATCCTATAATCAGCAAGCTTTCCTATCGATGAATCTCCATGTATAGTAATAAGTAAAACTTCTGCCCCAATCTTCTTGGCTTTCTCTGTTATATTTACCAGACTTCCCGTTTCTCCTGACCCGCTTCCAACAATCAACAAATTTCCGGATCGAATAGCCGGTGTAGTAGCATCTCCAACAACATGCACTTGCTTTCCTAAATGCATTAAGCGATTGGAAAAAGCACGCATTGCAAATCCTGTTCTTCCACAACCTGCAACAAAAATCATTGTAGACTTAGCAATAAGCTTTGCTGCCATTTCTATTTCTTGCCCATTTACCATATCAGCATTTTCTTGCAGTTCTTTTATAATTCTCAGTAATTCTATGGACTTCGTCATAGTGTACCTCTTTCATTTAAAAAAACCTACCGTAGTAGCATTCCACAGTAGGCTATTTTTTATTATAATTCAAAAACATGACGCACAAATTCACATGAATGTTTAGCATCTGCATCCAATTTTGCTTCTGAGGTATCTGTTAAAAGATTTCGCCAAATCTTTATATCTTGTCCAACTCTCCCCCCCTGTAAGACAAATGGTTCCATAACTGCAGCATGCTGATAATTAATGTCTCGAAGCGCCTGTCCGATTTCGGCCCATGGCATAGTGCCTTTACCGGGAACTTTACGATTTCGTTCTCCCATATGAAAGTGCACCAGCTTATCTCCAGCTTTTCTGATAGCATCTCCAATATTATCTTCCTCAATATTCATATGAAATGTATCTAACATCACACCTACTCGATTGTTTCCGACAGCATCAACATATCTTAAACATTCATCACAAGTATTGATAAGATAGCCTTCAAAACGATTAAGCACTTCCATTCCAAGTGTAATGTCATACTCCTCTGCATATTTTGCAATAAGTTTCATATTTTTTACAGAAGTTTCAAAATCACGTTCTTTATTAATATCACTATTAAAATCAACCGGCCAATAAGAATACAGTCCTCCACCTAAAATATGAATATCCATCAAATGGAGTTTCCGAAGTGTTTCTTTAAAAAATTCAATTGCATTTTTTTGTACAGCTTCATCAGGTGAGGCAAGATTTTCATCTTTCTGAGGACCATATCCAGCTGTTAAAATAATCCCTTTTTCCTTAGCATATTCCCCTATTCTAAGTAACTGCTCATCTGTTGTGTAATCTTTTTTAAATGCTCCACAGGAAATTTCAAGAATATCAAATCCCAGTTCCTTGACCTTATCAATGTATTTAAAGTAATCACCAGTCCATTCTTTTTCCCAATATGCATAGTAAATACCATATTTCATCTTGTTTCTCTCTATTCTTTTTTATGATTCAACAAATGGTCTTAATTGTATTAAAATGTTGAATAATCAATAAGTTCCGAATGTACAAAAATTCTTTATTTATACAAATACTTTCTCCATAATATTTATCAAAAAATTATTCTTTCTTATTTTCTCATTTTTCGCTTATCAGAATAATAATTTGCAATCAATACAAGAATTAATGCAAGACCCCAAATCAGGTCACGGTAATAGTTACTTATATCCGGGAAGGTATTAAGATAAGAAGATAACATCTGTAAAATAAATGCTGCAATTATAACTCCTGGCACAGCACCAAATCCACCATTCGGATTAATACCCCCTAGTACTGATATCAAAATGCATTGCATTATATAACTAGACCCAAAATCAGCTTTTGCAGAATTAATTCTCGCCAGTGAAAGATTCCCGGCAATTCCACAAAGTACACCCGAAATTGTGTATGTAAATAACAAAACTTGTTTCGTACGAATTCCCGAGAAAATTGAACACTTTTCATTGGTACCTACAAAATATACTCGCCGCCCAAAAGAAGTTTTTCCCATTAAGAAAATAGCACCTAAGGCTACTACTGCAAATATAATAAATGGTATAGGAATTCCCAATACCTTTCCCATTGCAAACTTTGCTAATACCTTATTACCCTGCACCGTTTTCCCGTCCGAAATCACAATGGCAATCCCTTGAAATATTTGATAAGACCCAAGAGTCGCAAGCATTGCAGGAATCCGTAGATGGGCAACTAAAACCCCATTAAATGCACCACAAATAGCTCCGATGAGAATACCGCAAAGCATTCCTACAAATATATTTCCACTTGTTTTTTGCATAACCAATGCTGCTGATATTCCTGCCAAATTTGCAATATATGCGCCGGAAAGATCTATACCACCGGAAATCATACAAATACTACATCCTAGAGCCATAAGCCCAATTTCTGATACCTGGCGCGCAATTGTTTGAAATACTGTTGGCTTAAGAATTTGGTTTCCCTTTGTTAACGCCATGACAGCAAATAGAACAACAAAAATGAAAATCAATTTTTCCACTTTATCATCAATGTTAAGCTTTTTTACTTTGGTCATTATGCATTTCCTCCGTTCTGATGAATTCCGGAATTTTTAGATGCGAAATGCTTCTGTACCATCGGTATCACTGTTCCAACAATAATAATTCCACCGATAAATACTTTCTGCCAATTTATACTAATTCCAACAAGAATTAAACTATTGGTAACCATAGATAAAAGCAATGTTCCCAAAAGGCATCCACGTAATGTTCCAACACCGCCAGTCAATTTAGCACCACCAAGCACGATGGCTGCAATCACCACCATTTCACCGCCTGAATATTCCGCAGGAAGATAATGTAATGTCATTGTCGCATAGCTTAATCCTGCAATTGCTGCTACACATCCATTAATTACAAAAACGCCAAAACGAATTGCATTTACATTAAAACCGGCTCTATCTGCAGAAATCTCATCTCCGCCGATTGCATAGACCCCTCTTCCTATCATAGTATAATTCAGAACTATATATGCCACTAAGTACACTACAATTAAAATTATAAATGTATATGGCATGGAAGACCCAAGTCCCGTTTTTACATTCTTAACGCTGAAGAGCGCTGCACTTCCAAACGCTTGTAAATTAGCCGGTAATTCCGTACGTTCCGCTTCAAATGCGCCAAATAATAGACCGCTGATAATTGACGATGTGCCAAGAGTCACAATTAATGAAGGAAATTTATACTTAACTATAATGAATCCATTAACAGCACCCATGATAGCACCAAAAATAATGGCAATTAAATATACAAAAATCCAAGGTCCGTTAAATCCGGTGCTTTTTGTAATGGCAATTGCCAGGAAACTACTACAAGCGCCAATCATCGGAAATGAAACATCAGGCCCTGTACTAACAAAGGCAAGCAGCGCACAAATAGCCCCCATTGCCGGATAAATCATTGATCGTATAATATCCACTATATTATTATTGGTAAAGAATTGACCTGAGCGTACCTGTATAATAAGTGAGAGTATAACGATGATTATAAACACCCAAAATTCAGTGTCTTGAGTGATTTTTTTGAACTTCTTCATTGTTGCAACCTCCTCTATTACACTGTAGCTTTATTCAAATTAACTGTATTCAGGTCTTCTTTCTCCAGTGCACCTGTCATCTTTCCCCCTTGCATCACAATTGCTCTGTCACAAAGCGACACCACTTCAGCAGTGTCATCAGAAACAACAATAATAGACATCCCTTGCATTGCTAATTGCTTCAATAGCTTGTGAATATCGTATTTCGCACCAATATCTACTCCAACTGTAGGTCCATTCAAAATTAAAATTTTAGGATTATCAGAAAGCCATTTTGCCAGCACTACTTTCTGCTGGTTTCCACCTGAAAGCGTTCCGGCAGCATTTGTCGGATTTTGCGTTGCAATTTCCAACTTTTCCACCCAAGTGCTAGCCTCATTCATTAATCTTCCCTTATTTAAAACTCCCATGCTAGACAAAGAATTTAAACGAGTTACTGTGATGTTATCTGTAATAGATTGAGGGATAAAAAGTCCCTCTGTTAACCTATCTTCGGGAACCAATGCAATTTTCAGTTTTTGAGCTTCCTGTACACTATTGAGGCTAACCTCTTGTCCCTCCATAATGATTTTTCCGGAAACAGGACGATTTAACCCAAACAACGATAATGAAAGTTCTGTACGTCCAGAACCCAACTGCCCCGTAACACCGAGAATTTCCCCCTTGTGAAGTTTAAAGCTGACATCTTCAAATCCCTTTGCAGAAAGATTCTGTGCTTCAAGGATAATCTCTTTACTTATCTCTTTAGGCAAAGTAGACGATTCATTCTCAAAATGTCGACCGGTCATATAATAAGTGAATTTATCTTCTGTCATCTCACTGGCCGGACAGCTAATCACATTTTCACCACTTCTAAGAACTGTAATGCTATCGGATATCTCAAATACCTCATCCAACTTGTGTGATACAAAAAGGATAGTAATTCCTTTGCTTTTAAGTTCCGCAATAATATCAAAAAGACGATTGACCTCCTTACTTGTTAATGCAGTAGTCGGTTCGTCCATAATAATAAATTTTGCATCATGAACCAAAGCTCTTGATATTGCTATCAGCTGTTTGTCTGCTACAGGCAGTTGTTCCACTCTTGCATCTAAGTCTACATTGAAGTTAATCTTTTGAATTGCTTCTTCTGCGATAGTTCTAAATCTTTTTTTATTTACGAATTTTTCATTATTTGCAAGAACCTGGTTAAATGCCAGATTCTCCAAAACTGACAAATTCGGGAATAGGGAAAAATCCTGGTAAATAACCTGTATACCGGCTTTAATAGCATCAGACGGTGTCATATGTGGGTGTACAATGCCATTAACTTCAATTGAACCCGCATCAGGCTTATAGAAACCGGAAATCACTTTAATAATTGTAGACTTCCCACACCCGTTTTCTCCGGCAAGACAATGTGTTTCGCCTTTTTTAATCGTCAAATCCACGCCTTTTAACGCATGAACACCACCAAATGATTTTTTGATTCCCTTAACGGACAATATGTTTTCCATCATACCTCCTTCAGCAGGAACATATTATTTAAAAAATGCATATCCCACCACATAACTGTCAATAGGATGGGATATGCAACACTAAATATAGTCCTTAGAACTCGTAATCATCTACTGTATCAGGAGTAACAACCAGTTCCGCCTGCCCAATCAATGTACGGTTAGTATCCTTATTTAGGGTCATTGATTTATATCCATCAACACCTGCATTATAGCCTTCTCCATCACCAATGTTTTCACCTGCAAGAATATCTGCTGCCAGCTTACACATAACATAACCTGAAAGATCAGGATCCCATAAAAGTAGCGTATCAATAGTGCCCGACTTCATATATGGTGCAAATTCTTTCGGTGTACCAACACCGACTACATGAACGTCCAATCCAAGTTCCTCAACAGCTTTAGCAATTCCCGGACAGTCTGTTGATGCAACACCAGTGAACCCTTTAAGATCCGGATTAGCCTTAAGAACTTCTTTTGCACGCTGATAAGAAGTATCCATAGACTCCTCTGACTCACAAGTCGGAACTTTTCCGTCTATGAGTTCCATATCTGGATATGCTTCCTTTTGACGTTCATATTGAGCATTAGCATATTCCATATGTGTAGTAGAAGTTGTATATGCAACCATCTCGGCATATTTACCTTCTTTATCCATTGCCTTAGCTAGCTCATCCATAATAGCAGCGCCAAAGTCCTTTGCAGTGAACGCTTCTATATCAAATAAGGTATTTTCAAGATTAGATGCTTCATGAGAAACAACCACAATTCCTGCTTCCATTGCTCTTTGTAGTGATGCCTCAAGTGCCCCTGGATCAATGGGCACAACGCAGATTGCATCTACGCCTTGATCTATCATCTGATCCACAACCTCAACCTGAGAGGCAGCATCTGCTGTTGCAGGTCCTTTTTGAATCACATTAATAGAGGTATCCTTACCAAATCGATTAACACCAACTTCCATCCGTTTAAACCACGCTGAAGTATTGTCCTTAGTAACAACAGCAATAGTCCACTCAGACTTATCCTTATTGGACTTGTACTTAGCAACGTCAAAGAGATCCCCTGAAGCTACTTCCGTTTTCCCGCTCGCTTTTTCTTCAGCAGATGCCTCTGTCTTGGCCGCAGTAGAAGTAGTCGTATTTGATGAACTGCTTCCACATCCCACCAGTGCACTGATGATAGTTGCTCCAGCTATAACCATAGCCATCAACCTCATTCTTTTCATAGTTTCCTCCTTAAAATTATAAGTGAATTTTTGCTATTCCTAGCAAAAACTAGTTAATAAGAACAATCATAAATTTTGAATACATATCTTGGGCGTAAGGTAAACATGCCGAGTTTCGGATTTCGGAAATGCAATCTTTTCAATGAGAAGATTAATGGCTGAATTGCCTATTTCTTCCGGGGGTCTATCAATATAATCAAAATTATCCAAAATAATATCCATTGGTTCAATCTTATCAAGACTGATACACCGAATTTCCCTATTCCAGTGCATTCCATGTTTTTTCAATGCCTTCAATAATCCAAGACTAATACTATTATTGCCAGTTATCATTCCATCTGGTATCTCACCTGAATCTAGCATTTCCATTGCCACGCGATATGCGCTTTCTGTCAAATAATCCACTGTATTATAATAATATTGATCAATACACTTGATGTTATGCTTCTCTAAAGCATCGATATATCCCTGTCTTCTTGTACGTCCCAATGTAGTACAAACATCAGCATTCATCATCCCAATGGTTTTGCACCCGGCCTCCATCAAGATTTCTGCAGATTGGAATATCGCCTCACGATCTCGAAAGAAAACTCCGTCAAACATCTTAAGTGCTTCTACATCTCGATCCATTACAACTATAGGTACATCAAGCTGTTGCAAAAGAGATATAATCTCACTTTGAGAAGAATAGTCTATTGCAGGCGTGTATAGTAACCCTGCAACTCCAATTTCTTTAAATCTTTCCAAAGCTAGCATATCTTTTTTTTCATCATCATATGCGCTAAAACAGATGAATGTCATCTTTCGTTCATCCAGTTTTTTCGCAATACAACGCAATACAGCACCCCAGAATGGATTATCAATTTCAGGAATTATAACTCCGATAGTAGTACTTAATTGCATGGATAGGTTTCTAGCGTTCTGAGACGGTACATACTTTCGTTTTTTCATTATTTTTTCAATTTTTTTTCTAGTAATATCATTTACCTTCTCAGGACAATTCATTACACGAGAAACCGTTGTTTTTGAAACCTTTGCCTCCTGTGCTATATCATTAATCGTGAATTTTTTAATTGCCATCTCGTTTCCTTTTTTATGAAATCGGTTACATCAACTAGAGATTATTGCTTTTTTACTTTTTTGTCAATAAAAACATTTGCCCATTGATTAATTTGTGCTAAATGCCTATATTTTTGAATACAAGTTGTTCATAATGTCTTTTGATTGATATTTATATTATATTTTGTAAGCATAGTGCGCAACTTTTTATTGACTAAAATCCAGACTTGAATTAAATAATATATATGTAACTGGTTTCATCTTTTTTAGTCTATTGCTACTGAAAACTTGAAATAATTTAATATATATAAGGAGGTTAAAAATGAAAAACCCTAACGTAAAACACATAATTATAGGAGGAGATCCTGGTGGCTTTTCATTAAAAAATGCAATTCGAGATCACCTAATTGAAGAGGGATATGACATAACAGATGTTGATTATGATGCTCCCATTTTTTTTCAAGATGTAGCAAAAAAAGTTGCCAAAGGAGTACAATCACAAAAATTCGATAGAGGAATTGCAATCTGTGGAACCGGAATGGGGGTTAGTATTATTTGCAACAAGCATAAAGGAATATATGCAGCACTTTGCGAGAGCGTTTACCAAGCTAGACGAGCTCGCCAAGTAAACAATACAAACGTACTATGTCTAGGTGGATTTATCGTTGGGGAGGAAATGGGCCGAATCATGGCTGATGCTTGGCTAGAACAAGAACATATGTCTGGTTTATCCCCCAATGTTGCAAAAATTGTAGAGCATGAATTTGATCAACTGGTCGAATTCGAGAAAACGATTTTTGAATAGATAAGTGAGGTCGCTTAGCAAATGGATATTAAGAGACAAATAGAGAATGAGGATATATTTCTTGGCATTGAATTAGGATCAACAAGAATAAAGGCTGTTCTTAATGATCTTAACAATTACCCCATTGAGGAGGGAACTTTTTCATGGGCAAGTAATTATGAAAATGATATTTGGACATATAAATTAGAGGAATCTGTTTTTGGACTTCAACAAGCATATGCCAACTTAAAGGAAAAAGTTAAAAATAAGTATGGTGTTATTATTCGCGGATTCAAAGCAATTGGAATAAGTGGTATGATGCATGGCTATCTCATTTTTGGGAAAGACGGAAATCTTCTGACACCATATAGAACATGGCGGAATACCATGACCAAAGAAGCGTCCGTATTTTTAACAGGATTGTTTCATTACAATGTTCCTCAGCGTTGGAGCATTGCGCATCTTTATCAGTCAATTCTGCGAAAAGAAAATCATATTCCAGATATTACTTTCATGACAACATTGTCCGGATATATCCACTGGATTTTGACCGGAGAAAAAGTTTTGGGTATTGGTGATGCCTCGGGAATGTTTCCAATTAATTTTTCTCATAAGACTTATGATGCCGACATGATTCAAGCATTTAATACGCTTATCAGTGAACATTCTGTAACTTGGCGCCTCCAAGATATTTTACCCAAAGTTCTTCTTGCCGGCTCAGAAGCAGGGAAGCTCACCGCAAATGGTGCTCTAATATTAGACCCTACGGGAGATCTCAAGTCTAATATTCTATTCTGCCCTCCTGAAGGCGATACATCGACTGGGATGGTTGCTACGAATTCACTAAGCCCTAAAACCGGAAACATTTCGGCTGGAACCTCTGACTTTGCAATGTTAATTTTAGAAAAGTCACTTTCAGAGGTATATCCTCAAATCGATATAAATGCAACGCCAGCAGGTCATCTTGCCGCCAACATACATTGTAATCACTGTACTGCCGACCTCAATGCATGGGTTCATATTTTTGAAGAATTTGCTGAAGCAATAGGCCACACAATTTCATCTACAGAACTCTATTCTTTACTGTTTCATAAAGCTATAAAAGGAGACGCAGATTGTGGCGGCCTATTAGCATATAACTTCTATTCAGGCGAACCAATTATTGGAGTTGATGATGGAAGGCCATTGCTAACACGTTCTTTTAATAGTAATTTCACTCTAGGGAACCTTATGCGTTCACATTTATTTACAGCATTTGCCGGTTTGAAATTTGGAATGGAAATACTACAAATAAATGAAAAACTAACTTTTAACCGCATTATGGCTCATGGTGGAATTTTTAAAACCCCCCATGTAGCACAAGATATTCTAGCTGCAGCTATGAATACCCCTATTTCTGTAACACCAACAGCATCATTTGGAGGTGCCTGGGGTATAGCGGTTCTTGCTGCATATACATATGCCATAAAAGAACATAATACAAACAAATCTTTAGATAACTGGGTTGATCAAGATGTATTTAAACAACAAGACATTGTTACAGTAGATCCAGATCCTGAAATGGTAGCGGGTTTTAACACATTTTATCAAAGATATATTCGTGGCTTACCTATTGAGGATGCTCTAGCAAAATATATGAGTTAAGTAAAGCTAAGAATATACGTTTATATTTATTTATCCGCTTTGATATGGAAAGACTTAATTCCATCGATAAAAACACTTCTTAAATATAAATTATGAGAAGCATCAATAAAACTATGGAATTTCAAGTTAAAAAAGAGTCCAGTAAACGTAATTGGAAAAGGACTTCCAAGATGTATTTAGAGACCGATAAACCGGTGTTCGCCGGATTATCGGTCTTTCTTTTTTATGCTCCTGATTATGTCTTATGAGCCTCTTTCTTGCAAATGCATGCGAGCTCTTACAAATAGAAAATTCTACTCCGTTTACGGATATTATCCGAATGTGGAGTATAGGAGATTTGGAATATTCGAATTATACTATTAGAAAATCTAATTTCTTCATTCTGAAAATTCTCATTCTTACAAGGAGATTCTTATGTCCACATTTAAAGTCAATTATGACTCTACCGAAAAGCAAAAAATCATTTCCTCTCTCACATTAATGGATGATCTGTTTATGAAGGTCGTTTTGCAGGATAGCAAATGTACGGAATATATCCTTCAAACAATCCTGGATAATGCAAAATTAAAGCTCAAAAAACAGATTCTTCAAAAAAATCTTCCTAATCTCCATGGACATTCCCTAATTTTAGATTGTCTATGCGAAGATGAGACAAATAATATTTATAATATCGAAATTCAAAATAATACCTCCGGAGCCCAACCCAAAAGAGCCCGCTATCATGCCGCTTTATTAGACACGCACTCTCTAAAAAGAGGAAATGATTTTACACAATTACCTCAGTCTTATGTTATATTTATTACAGCAAAAGATGTACTTCACGGTCAACAGCAGATTTATCATGTAGAAAGAATAATAAGAGAATCCGGAAAGCCATTTTCAGATGAATCTCACATTATCTATTTCAATACTTCTTACATAGATAATAGCCCTTTAGGGAAATTGGCTGAAGACTTTCATGCTTTAGAAACAAGCAAGATGCACTCCCCGATTTTATCCAAAAGAGTAGAAGTATTAAAAAGCTTCAACGCTAATCAGAAAGGAGATCAAGAAATGAATGTTCTTTTAGAGCAATACCGGCAAAAAGCCCTTAGAGAAGGAATGGAAAAAGGAATGGAAAAAGGAAGTTTAGCTAATAAAAAAGCGATGAAGCTAATGGGATTGCTGGCGGAAGAAGGTAGAATTGAAGATATCAAAAAAGCTTCTGTGGACCAGGAATATTTGCAGAACTTGCTTTTGGAATTTGATTTATAAAACAATTCATATACTGTATATAAGTAAGCCCCCCGAATGTTTAGAAAATGATTCTGTTCATTCGGGGTCATTTTTATATATAAAATTAATCTACTATTTCTGTCAAAAAGCTACATATTAGAGTTTACTCAATGACATATAAAGGCTCTCCTGTAACAAGATAATTTTCTTCTGCCGGAGCAGATGCATCAGATTGTCTCCAAAAGTTATTTTCAAATACTAAATACACTGTCTTGCCATTATATGGCATTAGATAAGATCGCATAGAAGAATCCGGATAAAAATCAAGACCTTTCAGATAAACATATTCACTTGGATCACCATCTGCTCGATTCATCCATAGCCTTTCCGGTTTCGTAAAATCAATTATTCCAAAATAATGTCTTAGTGAATCCATGGAATAATTAGCAAGCAAATTAACATCATGACCAGCTTTTCTCCAGTCATAATATGTCCAAATACCAATCTTTCCTTGAATAGGCACATACCCCTTATTCTTCGCCTCCTGAATTTTGGCCTGCCTTGCCGCCTCTGCCATGGCTTGCTCTTGTGCCTGGTCTCTCTTTCCATCTTCTCCCAGATACTTTCCATCAATCTCTTGATTTTTCGCCATGGATCCATCTCCCAAGAGATAGTAGTCCTCAATCCATTGATTTTTTGCCATGGTACCATTAGGCAAAAGATAGTACCAGCTTCCCTGTTGCTCCACCCACTCCTGTTTTGCCATGGAGCCGGTGGGTTTAAAGTAGTACCATTCTCCGTCAATTTCTGCCCATTGGTTTCTATAAAAATGCTTTCCCACCCGATAGCGCCATAGGCTTCCGGTTTTTACCCAAGTGCCGGCAAAGCTGATTCCGGAAAATAAAGTGGCTAATAAAATGCTGAGCCACGCCATACTTAAAAATCTTTTTTTCACTTTCCCCTCCATTTTCTCTATTTAAGAGTATGTTCTAAGAAGCGTAACATTTGCCTGTTCCACAGCATTCATGACAGGGTAGATTTCTTCCATATCGGCAGTCCTAGGGATATACCAACTCTTCTGCGCAAAATAATCCGTTAGAGCCTGGTCTTTGAAAATGTAACCGTGCCGGGCATACATTTCATTGATAATCATTTGGGTGATGCTTCTCTCTCCGGGGAACATACTGTTTGGATACCGGGCTTGGAAGTTCGAAACATCCGCAGTACTTAACAAACGACTTGCACTTTCTGCATAAAGATACTCTCCTGTGGTAGGAGTTTGCACTGATGCATTGCCTCCCTCTGCACCAGTCTGAACGTTGGCACCGGGCTGAGCATTGGCATCGGCCTGAGTTTTTGCATCAGCCTGCATTTCCATAGAAACAGTTGACTGCTCCATAGCGCCTTCCTTCTCATTTTCAGGCAAAGAAGCTTGCTCTGAAGCGTTTTCTTTATTTGGGTCTGTAGCATCAGAAGCTTTCTTTTCATCCTCTTTTGTTAAGCCCGATACTTTATAGCTTCCGCCTTTAAGAGAAAGGGGAATAGCTAAATTCTTTACACTTTCTTCTGAAAAATCCCAATGATACTGTACCGTATCTCCATTTTTCAAATCCGTAGTTTGGCTAAAATTCGGTAGCATAATGATATTTTTAGTATAGTCAACGGCCTCCGGATAAAGAAGGGGAAGAAAGCCTTCCTCCGCTTCTTTAGAATAATGAATTTTCTCCTTCTCTTTTTCCAAGAGAGCATCCCAATCAATTTCAGCCTCTAAAGTTCCCTGCCCATCCGTTCCTATGGATTGAATTTTTAGGTAAGAATTTAAATCAATACCATGGTTTTTTGGACGAAGCAGTAGAATTCCACCTCCTGCTATCACTGCTAAAGCAAAAATTACCAGCCCTGGTATATACTGTCCCGGTTTAGTTTCGGTATTGCTCGGTTCAACTTTTGGAGATGAAGCTCCGGGGAAAATCTGCTCTTCTTCAGGAGAAGCGTTTTCCATATTTTTATTTTCATTGAATTGTTCCGTCATAGGACACTCCTTCTTTCCATGAAAAGCACTTTAATAGGGATATTTTTTCACGAAATTATCCCAGCCCATCTTTTTTACTTCAGATAAAGGATAGTATTCCAGCCATCCGGTATCCTGTGATGCAGCAAATAAGGCGGAATCATTCGTCACCTGTGTATTGGGTTCGGTTTCTCCAAAAGTATAAACCTCTGTAGAATTAATCTTTCCACCATCATAGAAGAAGTAGAATTCATGATAAAACATCTCATCATTTTTGTACTCTCCTCTATACCATGTGGAGCCAAAAAGTCCGGGAACCTTTCTTCCCTTACTATATTCCGCATAGGCTGTTGGTGCATGTACATCCATAGCTCCATCAATAACTTTTGCACCGTTAGCAGAATATTTTATAAAGCAAGTATAGCTATATGTAGCTCCGATATTCGTACCGATAAGTAATTCCGGTGTTCCATCATTAGTAATATCATACAAAGCTAAAACAGGATCATCATAAACAGTCAATTCTGTTGCATACCTTTTTGACCATATATAATCATAAAACTGTTCTTTCCACGTTCCCTGATTGGCACTTGCATTGTTCACCGCTTCTGTTGCTGCCGTTGTTGCCGGAGCTTCCGTTTCAGCGGGTACAGCTTCTGTCTGCGGTGCAACCTCTACAGCCTGTCCGTCTCCATTTGTATCAGTTCCTTCTCCCGCCTGTTCGGCTACTTCCTCTTGCAGTGCCTGAGCCTGACTTTCCATCTTGCTCTTTTCTTCCGCACTTGCTTCCGCCATGTTTTGAACAGTGAAGGTCAATCCCTGCTCTCCTGCATTTTCCGCTACAAGGCAGGAGCGATATTGCTCTTCCGAAAAGCTTTCGCTGATAAATTTGAGTAGAATACGATAAGCCATTGCCTCCTTTTTCACGGAAAGGATTTCCATACTGTTGACTTCTCCGGTAGAGGGGCTTCCTTGCTCCAGATTTTCTAAAATGCTAAGCAATAGAGAATCCGGAAGACTTTCCAGAAGAATGTCGGAATCATCCCCTTCCTTTAAAATCTGTCCTTGCAGGAAGAACAGGGCCTCATTATAGGATAAGGCTATATTTTTTACAGAAGCAGTCACAGGTTGATTTATGCTATTCTTCTGTTTTTTTGCAGTATTTTCTGAGGAATCAGTAGATTTCTCAGGCTGATTCTCAGGCTTCTGAGACTCAGCCAAAGTATTCGAAGCTTTATCTTCAGTTTTTTGCATTACATCTACAGTGTCCTGAGAATCCTCAAACTTGCTGTTTTTGCCGTTGCTAAGAAGTATACGGGATTGTTTCTTCTTCAATCCTTCCCAAAGGGTCAAGTAATCCTGTTCCTTGACTTCTTTTCCGTGTAGCATATATTGTCCGGAACTACCTTCTACAGCCGTTTCTCCGACTGATTCCCCGACATTTTCCCCTGCTTCTTCTCCCGCATCTTCACCGCCAAAGGCTTCATAGGAATGACTGGCGATTTCCTCAAAGCTTAGGGGAAGACTGCCGTTATTCAAACGATAAAGGCGCTCCAACATTTGCCCGTCATACTCTTCCCGATAGAGATAGAGCGTTTTTTCCCCTTGAATTTGAAACAGGGTATAGTTCACACCGCCGCCGGCAAAGACATCCAGACTGTCCATAGTGCATAGAGGCTCAAGCTTTCCGCCTACAAAGCTGTATACCTGTAAATCTGCCTGACTTACCCTGCCGTCTTCCTTTCCACTGTTTCCTTCTATGTAAAGTAGCTCCGGGGTATCGTCACCGAAAATATCCCAAAGCAGGACCGTTTTTCCCTCTTTCTGCTCTGCTTCTTCCCCTGCATCCTCTGTATCCTGTCCGCTGTACTGCCAGACATACGAAGAAATGGCCTCTCCCTTTTCTTCCAAGTGGGCAAGATAGGACCCATAGGCTCTACTATAATCCGAAGAAAATGCTTCCTCCTTCCCTACGGCATTAGACTTTCTCTGTAAGAACATGAGAAAAAGAAGCAGTATCGCCACAAACAACACGAAAAATGGCAAATACTGCATGAGTTTGTAACGGCCGTTTCCGGTATTTTCGGTATTACCGGTGTTTTCAGCTTGACCTGCACTTCCGGAAACTCCGCCGTTTTCCTGTTGCTCCTGTGAAAAATTGGAAAAGTTCATCATTTTCCCCCTCTAATTCCGAGTAAATCGGCTTCTTTGAAGCTTTAAGTTTTACCCTATCTTTTTACCACAATACCAGCGGTAGCAAAAAAGCCACCGCCGGTATCAGTTCCCTGGTAAATCTTATCTCTTTACCGGCTTTCCATTTACAGTCCATCGACCTTCACTATCTAATTGATAACCGTCTTTTTGTTCATTACGATAAAGTCTTCCCTGGTTTGCTCCTCCTTCTTCCAAATAGTAACAATAGCCATCAATCCACTGCCAGCCTGTTACCATTCTTCCTTTCCAACCGTCGGAAGTTGGGAAGAGATAATATTTGCTACCGTTTAACTCTATCCATCCTGTTGCCATATAGCCGGAATCCAGGAAGTAATACCAATAGGTCTTACCATTGTAATCTTCATTTCCCCAGTTGTTCTTGGGATAGCTTCCGTCTGCTTTTTTATACCACCAGCCGGTTCCGTCTTGCATCCATTGTCCGCCTGCTAAAGAACGCTCAACACCCAGAACCTGTCCTACATTTCCACCGCTAACGCTGGGCTTTCCGAAGCCACCGGAGGAGCTTCCGCCACCTCCACCGCCTCCGCCACCACCGGAGGAACCACCGCTGGAGGAACCACTAAAGGAGCTACCACCGCCGCCGGAGGAACTGCCACTAAAGGAACTACCGCCGCCGGAAGAACTGCTGCCTCCACCGGAAGTGCTACCGGAGGAGCCGCTTGAAGAACTGCCACTATTGCCACCGGTCTGTGCCTTCTTTTTGTACTGCGCCGTAATAGTTATATTTCCCTGCACATTTCTTGCATCCTTATCCCAGCCGGTAAATTCATAGCCCTGTACAAGAGGTGCTGAAGGATAGCTTGCATTTTCTCCTTTTTCTACTCGCTGGGTAGATAAGTTTTCTCCGTTCATCCCCTTAAATATAACATTATAATACACTGCCGCAGGGTATCTGTCCAAGTAGAATCTTTGCGCGTCATGTCCATGCCATAGATACTGCTGAACATTGGTACCATTCGCCGTCTGTCCGCCGTAAACGTCCACTACCTTTCCGGAGTTCTTATTCACAAAGCGATAGGTTCCGTCACCATTAGACACTACATACCATTGCTCACTGGGCTTATTGTGCTT
The DNA here is from genome assembly GCF_902481605.1 of uncultured Oribacterium sp. Lineage (NCBI taxonomy): Bacteria > Bacillati > Bacillota > Clostridia > Lachnospirales > Lachnospiraceae > Oribacterium > uncultured Oribacterium sp. The sequence continues at coordinate 16,489 of NZ_CABSXI010000004.1, forward strand.
CTCCCAGGTTAAAATGTTGACTTGATCATAAAGACTATCCGCTACCACATCCAAGTACTGATTATTGTACTGGTTCTTCACCAAGAAGCTTCCGTCAGCCTGCTTTTCCAAGTTCCAAACTGCCGTAGCATCCGGCGCTGTCTTATTGTAGTCCCAAAGTAGTACGTTGGTTCCCAACTTTGTGGGATTGCCCTTTTCCACAACTACCGCTTTATCCGGTGATAGCTTGGAACGAAGTACGTATCCTGTACTCTTCACTTCCGGGGCACTCTTTTCATTTACTTTAGGTTTATAATATTTAAAGAGTTTAAAGCGCTGAGCATAGCTGCCATTTGGTTCATATTGTCTCACATTTGTGCCATCTGCAATACCGGCATTATCCACGTCCATTCTAAGCCCGGAACACTGAGGAATGAACTCATAAGCATCTCCTTGCTTTACGATATAAAAACGCTGATTGGCATTCGTTCCTATTTGATTCCAGACCTGAATATTCGGTCCATTGCCCGCTGCTCCGGGGCCTCCATTCACATCTAAAACCGTTCCTGCCTTAGACCGAATAATAAAGCTATCATCAGCCTGTCTTTCCAAACGCCAGTAATATGGAGCCTCTCCCCAAGTGCGGTAATCTCTAATGAAAACATTTTGACCACTTTGTCCGTTACCGCCATAGGCAAGACATCGTCCTTCAGCAAGTGTAGAGGTGATTAGATACTCTCCATCGGCAATATCATCGTCGCTACCATTTGCCGGGAGGGGTAAACGATCCGGCTTGGGAGGAGGCGTGGGCTGATTATAAATATAGATATACCCTTGGAAACCGGGTACATTTTCCTTTACACCATATCGAAAATCGTAAGCCCAAGTAGATCCCGCTCCCCTTGTTCCATAGCTGGAACTGGAAGTATAGACTACACCATTTTCTACCTTTTCTACTACAGCAACGTGTCCATAAATATAAGTCCCATCTCCCCACCAACAAGCAATAGCTCCCGGTCTTGGCTCACTACCGTATCTAAAGGCGTTTGTACTTTTATTATACCCCCACCAATCCCTAGCATGACTTGTAGAGAGATTAGGTCTATAGCCTAATATTTCATATGCTCTTCCAAAAGCATACCAGGTACAGTTCCATCCTGGAGATGGAAAAGGATTACCAGGTTTACTATAATACGTTCCCCCTGTTCCCGGATTTGTCGTCCTCGGCACATATCCCACCGACCTAAACCCGGAATATCCGAACAAAGACGCGGTCTCTGCTACGGGAGCTTCTTCAATGCCTTCCTCTTCCGTCTCCTTAAAGCCGCTTTTCAGCTTGCTCAGATCCACGATGGAATAGGTATTTTCTTCTTTTGCTACAGATCCTTCTGCTACTTCTTTTTCCTTTACTTCATTCTCTACTCCCTTTCTCGAATTTTCTTTGTTTTCCGCTTCTTCCTTTCCTTTTTCTTCTTGTACTTTCCCTTCTGATACTTGTACTTGTACTTCTTTGCCTTCTGCTTCTTCCTCTTTCTTTTCTAAAGAGCCGACTGAGTCTTCCGAAATTGCTTCCTCCGACTTTGTCTCGGTTGTTTCCTTCACAATGGTTTCAGATGCTATATTTTCCTGCTCCGCATACGCCGGAATCGTAGCACTTCCTACCATCGCCAAAGAAACAAAAAAGGCAAGGATTTGTTTCTGTCTTCTTCTCATGCATAACCTCCTTATCCTGCATTTGAAAACAAACGTTTTTCCTATTCACGTAGTAGTGTTCAAGCCATCAGCATATCCGCAGATAAACTACATCCTGACGGATGAACTTTGGTCACAAGGCCAGCCTATCGGTATGCCTCGGAGAATCTACTCGCTAGTGTTGCTTTGGTTCTAGCAAAAAATTCGCAGGAATACACTTCCCTTTTCTTACACTTACAGGGGGTGTAAGTTTGGTGTAAGTGGAAAAAAGGCGCAAAAATAGGCGCAAATTCCGGAAAATTCATTTTCCAAAATCTGCGCCATAGGCATTTTCAAAACTATTTTTAAAGTATCTTTTAGAGATGTGCCGCCAGTAGAAAAAAGAAAAAAATCAGTAAAGCGTAAAGAAGAAAGTAGGCTCTATGCATTCGCATAAGAGGGAAAATGCTTCGAACCCGATCTTTCAGGAAAGAAAGCAACCATACCACCAGCACAACAACATTTACCCCGTGTACCAAGAAGGTGCCCAGTCCTGCTTTAAAGCAAAGAATGGCATAGAGGGTGCTCAGCACGAAAACGATGGGGAAAATAATGATAAAGGAGCCGGCACATTCCGCATTGAACTCCACCGCAAAAGGAGAACAGGAGGAAAACCACAGGAAACCGTAGATGAAAAAGAGCGCTACGGCAAATCCGGGAGACAAAAGTAATGTCCCCTCTCCTCCATGCATATAGCCGTAAACCAAAACCAGGAGGATTCCTATCGCATTAAAGGTCATATTGAATATCATATGAAAGCTGTTGGCAATCACATGCAAACGATCCATTTTCTTGGTATCCGGGTTCTCCTCGCTGGCACAAAATGTATGCATGGGCTCCCTGGTAAAGAGAAAAAAGCTGTGCACAAAGGTTACCAGCATATTAAAGGCCAGGGAAATGTTGGCCACGGGGACAAAGTGTCCTTTTCCCACATAGCTTGCAAAGTCCGGAATACTTCTTAGGAAAATGTAAAATGCCATAGAGGAAAAGGCTCCTAATAGGTTGCAGCCCAAGGAGTAAATAATGAGCTTGGGAGACAGGTCATAGCGCCCCATTCCGGGAATCACTCTCCGGCTATCTCCATATTTTGCAATATAGGGAATTTCTTTCAGCTTAACCTCCACTGCGGGATTTCTTTGACAATAAAAAAATACCGCTATTGCCGTATCCAATAGTCCCAAAAAGAAGGGGGAAACCGCCAGCATAAAACTCAAAGTAAAAAAGGCAAAGGGCGGAAGCTGAATGCACTGCAAAAATACGTCCAAGGTATTCATTTTTCCTAAATGCAATACGAAGAACACCAAGGCAATCACGCCTATGGTAAAGAAAAAGCAATTTCTGTTCTCCAAGATTTTCTTCCCCAAGGGGTTCTCTGCTGTAAAATCCGCTCCCCGAGGCTCAGAGAGAAGGGGGCCGGGCTGCTCTGCTTTCGGAAGCTCCATTTGCTGAGATTGATGCAGCAGCATATCTATAGGCATATCCATTGATGAATTCACGGAAGAATCCACCGGAATATTCATAGGAGGCTCTACAGTCCTATCCGCGGAAGCATCCGCAGATGCTTCTCTGATTGCATTTTCCTCCGTAAGCTCCTGTGGACACAGGCAGTTGTCCAGCCCATACTCTAAAAAGCGAAGGGCATAGCTTTCCAAGTCCTCATCTTCATTTTCAGAACCGGGAAAGCTAAGCTCTTCCCTTTTCAAAAACTGACGCAAATTTCGAAGGGTGTAGGCTGAATCCTGCTGTTGAAAGTACTCTGTAAAGCAAAGAGAAGCCGCAGTTTTTAATCCGCGATACCCTTTCCGCTTACCCTGTTTGATTTCACTGATACGAGTCTCGGTCATGTTTCCTTCACGAACCTTATTAAAAATAGAACACATGGCCTTCTGGGTCACCCGTAGTTCTTCGTTTATATAGCGGAAAATATCTCCTTGGCAGACGCTCCTCATAGCCCAAAAACTCCTTCAGGGAAAAATCATTGCAATTTCAAGCTTATTTTTTTATCATGCGTACTCTTTGTCTTGCCTGGAGTAGCCCTCTTTATCCCCTCTCACAGCAGCTCAACAATTTGTATATATAATATCTTAAGAAATACTCGTATGTTGTCAATATCCTATGAAGATTTTCCCCCTTTCACGGTAAGAATTTTGTTTCATTCCTTCTCTTTTTCTTTATATTCTTTAGGATTCTTTAAGGCTGAAAACATATTTTGCTCACAGTTTTCTTGTATCCTATACACAGTTACAGAAATGTAACTGAAGAAAAAAAGCTTTTCATACTCAACTCCGGGACCTTCTCCTGAAAATATGGTTTCGGAGTCCCCCCTTCAAAAAAAGAAAGCGGCTGTGAGAAATCACAGCCGTTTTTCTTTTCTGTTTATTTTAGTTACAGGACTATTATCCAAATCAGCAATACCCTTCCTTGAAATGCCTGTTCGCTTTCAGCTCCGTCTTATCTAGGAAACTAAGCTTTGCCTTTTTTTGTTCAAGAAAAACAGATTAAAAAGCATGATGCCGATATAAAGAATCAGACATGCTCTATTGATAAGATTGGTATGAAAAACGAAGTAGTTTAAAATGCAGGCTCCATAAGATAGAAAAACTAGAGCAAAGGAAAACTGATAGACTCTGCTATCCTTTAAAGATGTTTTTTCGTCCTTCATCCTTCTTTCCAACTGACTCGCTGCTCCTAAGCCAATAATCATAGTCATGCAGAAATCTTTTGTAGCCTGCTCTTTACTAATGAGATACACAATAAAGAAAGCTACAGCCACCCCGATGTTCAAAAAATCCCAAACGCTAAGCTTCATGCCTCCTCCTTTCATTAATAGCCTTTCACGGCTATCTTTGCTTTCAAAGTTTATTTTCCATTGCTCCGCAAAGCTCTTTTGAAAAAACTTGCACAGTGAAAATAAATCAGTATTTTGAAAGAATATCTTTAGAAGGATTATATAATACTAACTTTTTCTTTTCATCTTACATTTCTATTAAACAGCAAAAAGTAGCTGTAAAAAATCAAAATATAAAGAAATTTTCGGCAATATAGTTCAGAATTGAGGATAATCCCGATACTTGCGAAAGACCGGCGAAGGGAAGGACTGTAGAAATTAAAAAGCTAAAGCGACAGATGCAGTATAGGCATGAAAGAGAGCAATCTGAGCCCGCCGGTACTTGCGAAAAACAAAGGTACTGTAGTTTTTCGCTTAGTACCGCTGCAGGGCGAGGTTAGCGGGAGCGTGCTCGATTTCATGCCTATACTGCATCGGAGCGAGCCTCATCAATGAATACAGTCCTTCCCTTCGCAGAGGCAAGGCTAGCGAGAGCGTGCCCCATTTATAGACCCACACTGCTTCAGAGCGAGCTTAGCGGGAGCGTGCTCGATTTCATGCCTATACTGCTTATAAAATTTTTTGATTTTTTACATCGCTATCTTTCTGCTCTGCATCCGTCTCCTTACGATGCTTCACCTTCTCCCACAAAGTCCGAAAAGCAGGCAGGGAGCTTTCAATGCTTTCATAGGGAATGCAGTAGGACAGGCGGAAATAGCCGGGTAAGCCGAAGCCGTCAGTGGGCACCATAATGATATGCTCTTCCTCCGCCATCTTCTGGAATGCCTCTGTGTCCTCCAAGGGGGACTTCATCAAAAGATAAAAGGCTCCCTCCGGCGGCAAACAGGAAAATCCCATTTCCGTAAGCTCCGTATAAAGAAGCCGACGATTTCTGTCATAAAATCCCACATCCACCTTCACTTCCAAACATTCGGAAATAACCTTTTGGAAAAGGGAAGGGGCATTGACAAAGCCCAGGGTTCTTCCGGCAATCGTAGCAGCCCGCATCAGCTTTTCTCCGTCCTCCACATCTGCCCCGATAGCCAGATAGCCGATTCTCTCTCCCGGGATGGAAAGGGTTTTGGAGAAGGAATAAAGATAAATGCTGTTGTGATAAAGGCCGGGCATAAAGGGAACGGTTCTATCGTCATAAACCAGCTCTCGATAGGGCTCATCGCAAATCAAATAAATGGGATGCCCCACCCTTTCCTCCGCCTCTCTCAGCATCTCCGCCAAGGCCTTTAGCTCTTCTTCCTTATACACCACTCCACTGGGATTGTTGGGGTTATTTAAAATCACCGCCTTGGTTTTTCTGCGGATCAGACGGTCTGCCATACCGATATCCAGAGAAAAATTATCTTCCTTCACCGGAACTACGGTAAGCTTTCCCTTGTAGTGGGAAACGTAGGCATTGTACTCCGTAAAATAAGGGGCAAAGCAAAGCACCTCATCCTCTTCGTCCAGAAGACAACGCATCAAGACATTTAAGCCTCCTGCCGCTCCGGCACAGAGGAGAATCTGCTCCTTCTCATAGGGCAGTTCAAAACGTCTTGTCAGATGCCTTGCAATCTGCTCTCGCACCTCATCATAGCCGGCATTTTTCATATAGCCGTGAATCTCGTGGGGATCCTGGTTTTCCAAAAGGCTGATAATGGCATTTTTTACCTCATAGGGCACAGGAGCCACAGGATTCCCCAGACTGAAATCATAGACATTTTCTTTGCCGTACTTCTCGGCCATTTCCTGTCCCAGTTCAAACATCTTTCGAATCGCGGAATTTCCTTGTAAAAGGGGTTCCATTGTCTTTGCCAGTGCCATAATACCTCCCAAAGAGCATGCTCTTTTTCTTTACTGCGTTTCTTGATTTGCTTTGCAATACTTCTTGTTCCTTATTGCTTACTATTTTGTAGCTTGTTCGCTTTTGCTTGCTTTTACTTGTTATTTTAACGCTAATTCTTAATTTATTGCTTCTATTTACTGTTTCTATTTATTGCATCTATTTACTGCTTCTATTTATTTCTTTGACTGTGTTCCAGTCTGCCTTTCCTTCTTTTGCCTTTTCAATGCCGCTTCCTTTAAGGCCTTAAAGCTTTCTTCTTCAGAAACTGCATCCGGGTTGTTTCTAAGCATGGTTTTGGTCCACCAATGCATCTTTCCGCTTTCTGCATTTCCTCCGTCTTCCAAAACCGCAAGCTCCTCCTCCATTCTTTCCTTATCCTTTAAGAGACCTTTAAGAAGAGCACCGGCAGATTCTTTCAGATTCCCGGCGGACTCCTTTACACTGCTGGCTGCCTGTCCCACAGCGCCCTTTGCGGTATCCGCCGCAAGGCTTGCTGTACTGATGGTATTGCTGGCCGCCTGGCTGACCGTATTTTTCGCCAGAGAAACGCCGGACTCCATCACATATTTCACGGCAGCCACATTGCCTTCCTTTTGCTGTACGTTTCTGAGCTCTTCCGCTCCCTGCTCCCACTCCTGCTTGGCTTCACCGATGCGGTCGTAAAGCTCTCCGATGGAACGCCGCAGGTTCTGAATCTCTTCGGAATTTCTCGCCAGTCTTCCCAGACGCTCCCGAAGCTCCAGAGCCGCGATGACGGAGAATACCACATCTTCCACAAAAAGGGTATAGAGCATGGTGTCAATGATCACAAAGGTAAGATAGCTCCAATCTGCCGGAATGGAGGAAACAAATTTATGCACCACCTGCATTAAAAAAATCGCCATCAATCCCCATCCTATAGAAGCAAAGAAGCAGATGTAACCACGAAAGTTCAAAGGATTCTGAGAATAATCCCACCAGCGCATATGAAAGATATGATTCATCAGAAGACCGGTGATAAGTTCCAATGCCGTTCCGCCGAAAAATCCAAGCAAAAAAAGATAGAGGAAATGCCCCTCATGTCCATGAGCGAAGAAGACCAAAAGGCAGGATCCCACACCATACAAGGGAATCCAGGGTCCATGGCAAAATCCTCTATTCTGTAAATGACCGGATTTCAGAGAGCAGTAAGAAGACTCGAAGCACCAACCCAGGATGCAATACAGCATAAAGAAGGTCAGCCACTGTAAAATTGTGTATCCTCTCATAAAAACTCCCTTGCTTTAAAAATCATTTTTAGCTATTTTATCGCAGTTTTTCATTATTGTCGAGTTTTTTGGCGTTTTTCAAAATATATGTTCTAAAATACGGATCTTAAGCGCTATATGCAAAAGTGTAGGTTTCGGGATTTATGTCATAAGCTATATGATCCAAGCTTTGAGTATGGAAATCTCTTAGAAAGCCGGGATTTAATCCCAAATCTTAGATTTACCATCTTTTCTTGCAAAAGCTGTAAAGGGATTTCCTTCCCAAAAGAACGCAAACTGCCACAGAAAAACCTACTAGGAATAGGAAGAAAAGAAGCTGAACCGGCAAAGCTCTCTCATAATGTAGGAAATAGCTGTAGCCTCCCATCTTTAGGAACAAGTCCCGGAAAGGGCGATGGAACAGATAAATCACCAAAGAATATTTTCCCCAAAGAGAAAGCTTCCTCTTCAAATTTTCCAAAATTTCAGAAAATCTAAATTGGCCTTCCCAAGCTCCGGTAATGCCAAGCTTCCGGCCCACAGCACCGGTAAGGCTCGACTTCCTTCCTAAGATTTTCTTGTGTAAAGGATACTTTCCCAAAAAAGAGAGTAGCCAATAGAAAAAATAGGAAATTCCCAAAGCAAAAGGAATATAGAAAATGCGAAGCAGGATGGGAAAGCTTTGAAAAAAGGGAAGAATCTCCTCTTTGCTGACCCTTCTGTACCATACTCCATAGAAAATTCGGGTATAGTTTTTTAAACCGGGGAAAAACAGGAGGAAAAGAAGCAGGGAAACTCCCCCAAAGAGAGCAAGGCCGTCTCTTCTTTTCTTCCAGGAAAATGAGGATTGAGAAAGGAGCATCCCGAAATAGAAAAAGGGAGCAAAACCGAAAACCCGATCCAAGGCCAAGAAATCCACAAATCTCCTATTTTGATCCAAATATCCTGCGAACAAAGAAAGGAAAATCAGAAGGAGAAGGTAGTATTTTTCTCCCCTATCCTCCGGATTCCCCCCCTTTCCGATATAAACTCTATTTCGTTTAAAAAAGCAAAGGGGCAGACAGGCTAGCTGCCAAAAGAAAAGCCCCAAAAGATACCAAGGGGTAGAGGATTCATGGAGATAATCCGGGAAGCCTCCCTGACCCCCGTAGCAAAATACATCAAAGGGATAGAGCAAGGTTTTTAAGAAAAAATAGCAGATAAAATAATACAGTAGATTCGAAAAAAGAGAGGAAGCCTTTCTTCCCCTCTTTACAAAGCTTTGTTGAAAAAAATATCCGGACAGGAAGATAAAGGCAGGCATATGAAAGCTGTATATCCCATAAAAGCTCCGGGAAAATAATGCCATGCCACTATCCTTTACAGGCAGGAGAAAATGTCCAAGCACCACAAGGAAGATTAAAAAGCCCTTGTATCGGTCCAATTCCTCAACTCTCTCCCCTGCCATACTATCCTTTCTTTTACCGCGAACATAAGTGCTTTTGTTACTGCTATTTACAGTGCTACTACTCCGCTCTCTCTGCTATTCCGAATACCGCTCTATCCTTTAAGCAAAAATCGGTGCTACCGCCTTTGCATACTTCTCTTTTACCGCCTGAGCCTCTTCTTTATTCTTTCCTAAGGTAGTGTAGTAAGCCTTAATCTTCGGCTCTGTTCCGGAGGGGCGCACAATAATGCTGGAGCCGTCCTCCAAATGGTAAATCAAAACATTTGCCTTAGGAAGCCCTGTCTTCTCCGTATCCAGATAATCCACACATTCCTTTACCTTGCTGCCGGCAAAATCCTTAGGGCTATCCTTTCGTAAGGAATCCATAATGCCCTGCATCTTATCCATGCCGGAAAGTCCCGGGAAGGAGAAGCTGTCCACGGAGTTCAGGTAGTATCCATGTTGCGCATAAATCTGCTCCAAACGCTCCTTAATGGAGGAGCCGTTTTTCCGGTAATATGCCGCCATCTCACAAATCAGCATGGAAGCCACCACCGCGTCCTTATCCCGCACCGCGGTGCCGGACAGGTAACCATAGCTTTCTTCGAAGCCGAAAATGAAGCGATTTTCCTCTCCCTTTTCCTCCAAAAGCTTAATCTGCTCTCCAATCCACTTAAATCCGGTCAGGGTATGGCGAAGCTCTATGCCATAGTACTCTGCCACCTTATCCGCAAGGGGAGTACTCACAATGGACTTTACCGCCACCGGTTTTTCCGGAAGGGTGCCTTCCTCCTTACGGCCTTTCGCAATGTAATCTAAGAGTAAAACCCCCATCTCATTTCCGGACACCAATTCATAGCTTCCGTCCTGACAACGCATGGCGATACCCACACGGTCTGCATCCGGGTCTGTCGCCAGCATCAGGTCTGCATTTTTCTCCTTAGCAAGGGCCAATCCCTTCTCCAAAGCTGCAAAAATCTCCGGATTTGGGTAGGGGCAGGTGGTGAAATAGCCGTTAGGATACTCCTGCTCCGGCACAATGCTGACATCCTCGATGCCCATTTCCTTGAAAATGCGGGTTACCGGCTCTAAACCGGTACCATTCAAGGGAGAGTAGACCAAGGTCAATCCTGCATCCTTGCAAAGTCCGGGATGCACCTGCTGGGAAAGAACGGATTTATAGAAGGCTTCCTTACAATCCTCTCCGACGAAACGAATCAGCCCCTCTTCTACAGCCTTGGCAAATTCCATGGTCTTATAGCCGGTAAGTACATCGGTTTCCTGAATCTTTTTATAAACCTTTCCTGCTGCTTCGTCAGTCATCTGGCATCCGTCACTGCCGTAGGCCTTATAGCCATTGTACTCCGCCGGGTTATGGGAGGCAGTCAGCATAATACCCGCACTGCAATGATAGTATCTGGTGGCAAAGGACAGGGCCGGCACCGGCATCAAGGCATCATACATCCGAACGGTAATGCCATTTGCCGCCAAAACCTTGGCTGCTTCCTTGGCAAAGGTCCAGCCCTTTAGACGGGAGTCGTAGCTGATAGCTACCAGCTTTTCCAGCTTCTCCTCTAAGATATATCTGGCCAATCCTTCTGTAGCCTGACGCACCACAAAAAGATTCATTCTGTTGGTTCCTGCACCCAGGGTTCCTCGGATTCCTGCGGTACCGAACTCCAAAGCTCTTGCAAAATGCTCTTTGATTTCTTCCTCCTGCCCTGCCATGCATTGCAGTTCTCTCTTTAAATCAAAGTCCTCTAACTCCGCTGCCATCCAGCGCTGATACTCTTTTTGATAATCCTGCATCTTCTTCGTCCTTTCTGCATCCTGCCTTTTTTCCGCTCTACTTTACCATGGAAGACGGAGAAGAGGCAAGAATATCGTATAGAAATGATGGAGCAATCGTATAGAAATGATGGAGCAAACGTCTCTCCATAAAAATCTCTTTATTTCTATAAAAACTGTTTATAAAAGAACAGTATATTAAAAGCATCTTTTTGTTGTTAGTTAAAGCTAACCATTATATAATATTTATGCTTATTATCCATTATTTTGTTATTTTATATAGTAAACACTAACAATATTTAGGAGGCCTCCATGAACGTTTACAAAAAAGTATTTCGCTACGTTCCGGAAAAAACTGTACCGGGAATCCTTTCTATCCTGACTTCCCTCCTTTCCGGAGTGATTCTGGTCTACGCCTATATGCTCCTCTACTTCTTTCTGGAAAATCTGATCCTTTTCCGAGACGAAGGGCAGAGCTACATCTTGAGTCTGAAAATTGTTCTTGCCCTTACTCTGGCAGGACTTTGCTATCTCTTCTCCGGTGTTTTATCCCACATCTTTGCCTTCCGCCTGGAGACGAATCTCCGAAAAAAAGGGATTGAGGGTTTGGCATCCGCTTCATTTCGTTTTTATGACCTGCACTCTTCCGGCTATATTCGAAAAACCATTGACAGCAATGCAGAGAAAACCCATCAGGCAGTGGCCCATATGATTCCGGACAGTGCGCAGGCCTTTCTTGTGCCTCTTCTCAGCTTGGCTCTTGGCTTCTTTGTGAGTCTTCGGGTGGGGGTGATTCTCCTGCTTCTTGTTCTTATTAGCGGCTTCTTCCTACAGAAAATGATGGGCGGCAGCCAATTTATGAGCTTGTATCAGGAATCCTTAAACCATCTCAGTGCAGAAACCGTGGAATACGTTCGGGGTATTCAGGTCGTAAAGCTCTTCGGAAACCGCCTGCAAAGCTTCAAAGCCATGAAAGAGGCCATTGAAAGCTATGCAAAGTACGCCTATGAATACAGTTTAAGCTGTAAAACTCCTTATGTTCTCTACCAATGGATCTTTTTAGGCTTAATTCCGATTCTGTCGATTCCCCTGTCCTTTCTCCTGGTAAAAGAACCCCATCCCGAAAAACTAATCATCGATTTGATTATGATTTTCTTTCTGGACGGCGTCATCATGGTGGCTTTCATGAAAATCATGTGGTCCGGCATGTACATTTTCAATGCAAACTTCGCCATCGATGAAATGGAAAAGCTCTACAAAGCAATGCAGGAAGACAGCCTCCAATACGGCAGGGAAGAAAAGTTCCAAAATTACAGTATGGAGTTCCAAGATGTAGATTTCTCCTACGGAGACAAGAAGGTTTTGGAAGGTCTTTCCTTCCGCTTGGAAGAGGGAAAAAGCTATGCCCTTGTGGGGCACTCCGGTTCGGGAAAATCCACCATTGCAAAGCTTTTTTCCGGTTTCTACAAAGCGGATAAAGGACAGATTCGAATCGGGGATCTCCCCATTGAAAACTACAGCAAGAATGCCCTGTGTAAAGCCATCTCCTTCGTTTTTCAGGACAGCAAGCTTTTCCATAAGACGATTTATGAAAATGTACTATTAGGTAAACCCGATGCTACTCCGGAAGAAGTCCATCACGCTTTGGACTTGGCAGGTTGCAGAGAAATTCTGGAGCGTTTTCCCGAGAAAGAAAATACCTTAATCGGTGCAAAAGGCGTTTACCTTTCCGGTGGCGAAAAGCAGAGAATCGCCATTGCCAGAGCCATCTTAAAGGATGCTCCCATCGTGATTCTGGACGAAGCCAGTGCCTCCATCGATGCGGATCAGGAGTATGCCCTGCAAAATGCCTTTAAGAATCTGATTCAAGGGAAAACCGTGATTATGATCGCCCACCGTCTTTCCAGTATTCAGGGCCTGCATGAAATCCTGGTTTTGGAAGAAGGAAAGATCCTGGAACGGGGAAGCAGTAAGGAGCTTTTACAAAAAGACAGTCGCTATAAAAAGCTCTGGGAACTGTATCAAACTACGGAAGATTGGAGGATAAACAAATGATGAATTGGTTCAAAAAACAGTTCTCCCTTACGGAGCAGGGAGCGAAAAACCTGCAAAAAGCCAGTCTCTACTGCTTTCTTACCTATTGCATCAACATGGGACCCGTTATGCTCTTACTCTATCTCGCAAAGCTCCTTCTGGAAAATGCGGCTAGGACGACCTTTTCGCCATGGGAGCTGATTGTTTCGGCGCTCGGTATCCTGCTCCTCCTCTACCTCCTGCTTTCCAAGGAGTATATCTGCCTCTATAATGCGACCTACAAAGAATCGGCAAACCTGAGAAAAAATATTGCAGAAACCCTGGCAGACCTTCCCATTGCCTATTTTTCCAAGCATGACTTAAGTGATTTATCGGAAAGCATTATGTCTGACGTGGAGAGGATTGAACACGCTCTAAGCCATTCTGTTCCCAAAATCGTGGCGATGATTTTCTTCTTCCCGATTATGGGAATCCTCATGTGCTTCTCAAACTGGAAGCTGTCCCTTGCCACCCTTCTCCCCACGATTTTCAGCTTTCTTTTGATTCCCTTATCCAGAAAGCTCGTAGTGCAAAACAATCAAAAGTACTATCATCTTTTGCGGGAAAATGCGGAAGCTTTTCAGGAACACATCGACCTACATCAGGAAATCAGCAGTTTTCTTCCTGACAGGGAGGTTAGAGAGGCCTTATTTCAAAAAATGGACGTGCAAGAAAAGCTCCACTTGAAGACGGAAATGGGATCCTTTATCGTCATGGGATGCTCTTCCATATTTGCATTCCTAAGTGTGGCTACGGTAATATTCGTCGGTTTCCCGCTTTATCAAAATGGCAGCCTTTCCCTCCTCTACTTCTTGGGCTTTATCATTGCTTCCATGAAGTTAAAGGAAATCTTCGACATTTCCAAAGAAAGCCTGATGGAAATTTTCTATATTGCACCGGCGGTGCAGCGCATCTCCGAAATCAAGGCTGCAAAGAAGCAGGAAGGAGAGAGTACAGCGCTTTCCGACTTCTCCATTGACTTTCAGGATGTGTCCTTCTCCTACAACGAAGACAGGGCGATTCTGAAAGATGTTTCCATGTCGGTAAAGGAAGGGGAACTTTTCGCTTTGGTGGGCCCCTCCGGCTGTGGAAAAACCACCATTTTACGCCTGCTGTCCAGACTCTATGACGCAGATGCCGGAAAAATTCTCATCGGCGGAAAGGATTTGCAAAACACGGCGACAGACTCCATTTTCCAAAAAATCGCCATGGTCTTCCAGGAAGTGAACCTCTTTAATACCACTATCCTGGAGAATATCCGTCTGGGTAGAGCAGATGCCACGGACGAAGAAGTGCGGGAAGCAGCACGTCTTGCGAACTGCCTGGACTTTATTGAAAAGCTTCCCGAGGGCTTCCAAACAAGAATCGGAGAAAACGGCGCGGAACTCTCCGGCGGAGAAAGACAGCGACTTTCCATTGCCAGAGCCTTCTTAAAGGATGCGCCCATACTTCTCTTAGATGAAATTGCCGCAAATCTGGATATTGATAACGAAAGAAAAATCCAGGAAAGCCTCAGTAGCCTAATCCGCGGGGAAAACCGAACCGTGGTTCTCATTTCCCACCGTTTGAAGTCCATCGAGAAAGCAGACCGCATCTTAGTGCTGTCCTCCGGAGAGGTGGACGCCGTGGGCACCCACGAAGAACTGCTGGAGCGCTCCAAAGTCTATCGGAACCTGGTAGAAAAGAGCAGACTTGCAGAGGAATTTAGCTATTAAAGCCGTATCGAGAAAAACTCCAAACCTTATAAAACGGATTCCGGAATACTCCGGAACAAGGGAAGAAAATCCGCTCTTGAAAGGTGCTTACTTCATGAAAGTAGTTTTTCGTTATGAAAGTAGCTTACGTCATAAAAGAAGCTTTTCGTTATGAAAGGAAGATTTGCGTTATGAATAGAAACAAACTGACCATTAAAGACCTGGTGTCTATCGGCGTTTTTGCCGTGATTTACTTTATCTGTATGTTTGCCGTCGGAATGATGGGTGTCATTCCGATTTTATATCTTGTCTACCCAGCTGCCTACGCGCTTATCGGAGGGCCTATTGTCATGCTCTTTATGGCAAAGGTAAATAAGCCCTTTGGGCTTCTCATTTTCGGCATGATTGCACCCTGTATCATGTTCCTCTTTGGGCATACCTTTGTGGTTCCTCTCCTCTCCCTTCTCTTCTGCCTCCTTGCAGAAGGAATCCGCCGGATGGGAAAGTATCAATCCGGCTCCGCCACAATGCTAAGTTATGCAGTGTTCAGTCTCTGGCCCTGCAATTCCCTTATGCAAATGCTTCTTCTGAAAGAGCGTTATATGGAGATGGTGATAAAAGAAATGGGAGAGAACTACGGAAACGCCATTGAAAAATTGCTCACCGCACAAAATATGGCTATCGTTTATGTCTGCACCTTCCTTTTCGGCCTTCTCGGTGCCTTTCTTGGAAGAAAGCTATTGAAAAAACATTTTGAAAAAGCAGGAATTGTATAGAAACACGGAGCAGAACAATGCAAGATAAAAACTCTTTGAAATCCGCAATAAAAGAAAAACCTTGGGCGGAAAAGCGGAATCCCTTTAATCCAAACCCAATTACCAAGCTTCTCGTTTTACTGTTTTTGGGCTTCACGATTATGAACTATCTCCCCTTTTACAGCGAATGGGCAGTGGTGCTTCTCTTCTCTCTCTTCTTCTTTCTGAATGGATTTCGAAGAACTGCGCTGTTCGCCCCCCTTGTTTTCGCCGCCCTTTGCTTTGTTCCCGGGTACTCTGCGCAGTATTTTATGCCGCCTCCCTTACGCATCCTCTTTTCCTTCCTTTATCTTTTTCACCTGCTTTTTTTGCCCTATCTTGCAGGAAGCTTTTTTATGAAAACTTCGGATGTAGGCGCTATCTTAAGCTCCATGGACTTTCTTCATATCCCCCAATGCATTTCTATCCCTGTTGCCGTGATGTTCCGTTTTTTCCCCGCCTTTACGGAAGAGAAGAAAGCCATTGAAAGAGCCATGAAGATTCGAGGAATTCATACCCGGAACCCGATTCAAAATCTCCTCTATGTCTCCATTCCGCTCCTCATCATTTCCTCCAATATCGCGGAGGATATTGCAAAGGCGGCGGAGTGCAAATGCATCGAGAATCCCATCAAAAAGACGCGTTACAATACGGTTCACCTGCAAATCGTAGATGCAGTTTTTTTATTTTGTATCCTGCTGATACTGGGGCTAAGCTATTTTGGAATTCGGTGACGACACTATTTCTTCCGGATTCGACTAAAAAGCAAAAAGGAAGAATCCATCCCCTTCTTTATCCTGCTTGGATTAGAAATGAACTTGTATAAAAAAAGACGGTAAAAAGGAGTTGCTATGCTTTCTTTCGAAGATTTTTCTTTATCCTACGGAGATTCCGCTCCGGTACTACAGGACATTAGTCTTACGATAAAAGAGGGGGAATGTCTGCTTCTTACGGGAGAAAGCGGAAGCGGGAAATCCTCCCTGATTCATGC
This sequence comes from uncultured Oribacterium sp., assembly GCF_902481605.1. Taxonomy (NCBI): domain Bacteria; kingdom Bacillati; phylum Bacillota; class Clostridia; order Lachnospirales; family Lachnospiraceae; genus Oribacterium; species uncultured Oribacterium sp. Next base: position 32,858 of record NZ_CABSXI010000004.1, read on the forward strand.
AGTAAACGGCCTGGCTTATCAGTACGACAACGGAAAAAGCAAGGGAAAACTCCTTTTTCAGGGAGAAGAACTCTCTTCCCTTCCCATTTACAAAATCGCCCTACGAATCGCCACCGTTTTTCAAAATCCGAAAACCCATTTTTTCAACATAAACACCACAAAAGAATTGCTTTTCACCATGGAAAATATGGGACTGAACCGCGAGGAAATGGACAGGCGAATGGAAGCGCTTCTCTCCATTTTCCCCATCGAAAAACTGCTTGGGCGAAATATCTTCGCCTTATCCGGAGGCGAAAAACAGATTCTCGCCCTTGCATCCGCCTACCTCTCCGGCTGTCCCTTCCTGGTTCTGGACGAGCCCTCTTCCAACCTGGACGAAGGCTCTATTGCCGTTCTAAAAACCATGCTCCACACCCTGAAAGAAAAAGGAATTACGATTCTTGTGGCTGAGCACCGCCTTTATTACCTGATGGATATTGTTGACCGAGTGGCATTTTTAGAAAAGGGAAGACTCTGCAAGTTATTTTCCCGAGAGGATTTTCTGGCACTTCCGGAGGAAAATATCAAAGCCATGGGGCTTCGTGCAAGAACGAAGCCAAGCCTTTCTCTTCCGGAATGGAAAAATGAAGGAGCGCTAAGATATTATAAAGAAGAGGGCTTTGCCTCTTTTTCCCTTGGGAAAATTTACGGCATTGTGGGAGAAAACGGAATCGGTAAATCCACCTTTCTTCGCAAACTCAGCGGCTTAGAGAACGAAAAAGGTAGCCATTTTTCTCTTTTCGGAAAAGAACTCTCAAAAAGACAGCGTCTTGCTCTTTCCGCTATGGTTATGCAGGACGTGAATCAGCAATTATTCGGAGACTCCGTGGAAGAAGAGATGGAACTGGGGAAGACAGGAAAAAAACGAAGTCTTAAAGAGAGAAGCGAAGGGATAATAGATGGGCAAGAAAACGAACAAAAGAAGACAAAGCCACATCATGCGACAAAAGAAGAGCTCCTTAGCGCACTGGGACTTTCCGCGCTAAAAGACCGCCATCCCATGAGTCTTTCCGGCGGTCAGAAGCAACGTCTTGCCCTTGCCGCAACCCTCTATCAGGAGGCAAAGCTTTTCTTTTTTGATGAACCTACCAGCGGCATGGATCAGAAAAATATGCTTCGTATCGCCAGCCTCTTAAAGTCTGCCATTCGAGAGGATCGAATCTTCTTTATTGTGTCTCACGACTACGCCTTTTTACAGGAAGTGGCGGATGAGGTGGTGGAAATATGCTTACTCAATATTGGTGATTTTCAGTCTGTTCCCAACCTTCTTAACCGCTAACTCGAGGTCTAAATCATGCAGACCGCCATATGCTTTTATCAGATATTCAATCGGAACATTTTTAACAACTTCACTACTCGGAATATTGTAATACCATTGATAGTAAGCATAGAATTCACCTATCCAATCGGGCACAAAGCCTTTCATAGAATCACCTTTTTGTAACGCAAAGCCTTCTGTTTTACAGAAATAATTCCATAATTCAGAATGATCCATAGTATTCACATAGGCTTGCCCTTCGTCTATGCTTTTTCTGGTTTTACTGTTCATATAAGCCTGAATAAAATCAGCGGTATCTTTTTCCGGATAATTATGCGCAACAAAATCAAAAAGCTTTCCCTGATTTTCTACGACATCCCCTAAATAAGCTTCTGAATATGCCTGCATTTTCATTACCTCTCTAATATCGTACTAAATACATTCGTAACCTTATTTGCATCGGAATCCACCAGTTTGCGCATTTTTTCTCTTGCACTGACATCTCTCTCGTTATATTTTTCATTGAATTCTTGAAAATCCACACAGGTCAATTCCGCTTTTATTTCAAGCAGTTTTTCATAGGCACGTTCGGATTTTATGCAGTATTGAATCCCTAACCCTCCTAAGGACAAGAGTTCCTCCAGAATTTCAACATCAATATTATCCCGGACAAACTCCCTTGCGATGTAGAAATACGAAGCATTTGCTCTCCAGCCTGTAATCACATCATAATCTTCAGAATCAATTCCATATTTCTCAATAAATTTTCTTGATAAAACCCTGTATCTCTTCGAATCCGCAGCCTCTCTATGTTTCATCAGCTCCGCAAGCCAGGAGAGAATATTATGCTCTTGAAAGTCTAAGACTTTTAAGTCTGTTATATCCAAGCTAAATTTATGAACCCAACCATTCCGCTCATCCGGTCTGCAAACCGCCCATTCTTTCGCAAGTTCAAGGTTCTCGGTAAGATAAAATCCTTTCCCATAGTCATGTTTTTCGTCACCTAAACCATATCGGGGAGAAACCTGTTGATTTGGGCTGCCATGATATAAAATGATTTGCTCCATTCGTAGTTCCTCCTAAACAAACATCTTGTAAAAAAATATATTGAATTTCTCTCTTTATTTATTGCTCATTTTGCTCTTTATAATATCGTGCACAATAGATTTAATCAAGATTTTCCATCGTACGGAAGAGCCATTCCCGGCTACACATAAACGCATCTTTTTCTTTCTCTATTTTTTCAAAAAAGGCTTCTATTAGCCTTCAAAAAGAAAGAAGAATCCCTGCCCAAAGCCTCACTACCGTGCTATACTGGAGAAGTCAGAATACAAGAAGGAGCGTAAAGCAATGACTCTTACAAAAATGGAATGTCCCAACTGTCACGGCACCTTGCATATTCCGGAGGGAATGAAGGAAGGCTTCGTGACCTGTGAATATTGTAAAACCAAGGTCTACATCGAACCTAGCAAACCGAATATCACCCAGAACATTCATATTGATAATGTTAATTTGGGACAGCAGAAAAGCGCTCCTCCGGCAAGGCAGGAACTCAATGCCGTACAGACGCTTGTTCTCATGGGTACAATACTATCTGCCATCTTAATACTTTTCGTCAGCAATACATTTCGTGCGCCTCATAAAAGCGTAAGTCTGACTACGGCGAAGTTTCGAACTGTGCCGGAGGATGAAACCGTAAAAAGCTTCGTAGAAACGGCCTTCGGAAAGAGCTTGAAGGATATTACAAGGGAGGATTACAACTCTCTTGCTTTCCTGTCCATTCATAAAGCCAGCAAGGCCGGTTCCGACCAAACGGAGAAGTGGCAGTTTGACTATGCAAAGTCTATGAATGAGGATGGCACAGCCAAGGACCCGGAAACGCTTTATTTTCCTATCACTGATACCATTGATGAAGCGGATATGCAGGTTTTTACAGGCCTAGTTAAGCTCTCCCTTGGATATCAGGTGCACTTCGACTATAGTGCCAACTCCGATGCGAATACCCTGAAGAGTCTGACCAATCTCCGCTATTTTTCCGGAGAATATGAGGATTTCCGAACTCTCGCAAAGCTTTTCGCGAATCCCGAACAGATTCTTGGACTCTACAACATTACTCTGGACGATGATGCTACCGGTGATTCCTACTCCGGCGAGGATGCAGAAGGGGAAGATCAGGACGCGCCCTTTAAAGCATTTTCTTCTCTGGAAGAGCTCACCCTTCATATCGATGATGACTATACGAAGGGGCTTCTGTTCCTTCGAAACTTTCCAAAGCTCAAGACGCTTGCTCTGGAGCTTAATGCGGACAAAAGCCCCATGGATCTTTCTCCCCTTTCCTCTTTAAGCAGCCTAAACAGTCTGGACCTCTTGGGAACAGGAGATAGTTCCGTGGAAAATGTTGCCGTACTTTCCGGTATGCCCCAGCTGGAGCGGCTCTCCTTACGGAATTTAAAGGATGTAAAGGACTTGAACTTCGTGCAAAACATGCCGAAATTAAAATCCCTAAGTTTAGTAGACCTTTCAATTTTGAATCTGGACGGCTTATCGGGACATCTTTCCTTAAACAGCCTCTCCATTGACTGCTCTTCCCTGGAAAATGTTAATGCTCTTAGTACCCTCAGTTCTTTACAGACGCTTTCCTTCGGGTATCACACGTATCAGCTTCCTGATTTACACGGCTTAAGCGCCTTGGAAAATGTGAACTGCTATTCCCTGGATCGGGATTCCATTGCCCACATGCCTTCCATAAAGACGCTGACAATCCATAACTATAGTATTGAATACAGTGCAGATTTTCTGCAGGGAATGAATGCATTAACGGATTTAACCATTGTGGGAAACGGCATTATCGGTGCAGTGCAGCCGGACTTGGGACCTGTCCTTCGGACCCTTCCCGCTCTTACACATCTGGAATTCCAGGATTTGCCCTTTGATAAATATACGGATTATACCCAAACTTTTACAAATAACGGGGCCAAAGAGCTTATTTTCTCTCCGAACAAAAGTCGCTCATCCAGTGACTATCCTGTTCTTCCCGTTTCTCTAAGCCACATGGAGGACGACAACACGGTGGAGAGCCTGACCCTCACAAACGCAACACTCAAGAATTTGGACGATGAATCGGATGATTTTTCCACTAATGCAAAGTCTTTCCTCTCTCATTACAAGGCCTTAAAGAGTCTGAATATCAGTGACAATAAACTGCAAAGCTTGGATTGCCTGGAAGGTCTGACTACCCTGGAGGAGCTGGATTTCTCAAATAACTATATCTCCGACATTTCCGTTCTTCGGAATCTTCCCAACCTAAAGAAGGTGAAAATGAGCGGAAACCCCATCGTAAATGCGGAGCTGCTGCCGGATGGTGTGGAAGTAATGAAATAAGCGAATACTCCAAGAGCCACTGAAGTCTCCCTTCAGTGGCTCCGGTTTTCCTATGCATGGATAGCCATTAATCCACCTCTATCAAATTATGTTCCTCTAATGTGCTCTTTCCTGAACGTACACTCTCGATAATTGGGGATTATCATTTTTTATCCGTATGAATCTTACGTTTTAGATGATAGATTACTTTATAATTATCTCTTAAAAAATAGCAATATTGCTATAATTTAATGCATGTGGTATTCTTTTCTACAGAAGCCAAATGTGAACTTGTAAAACAATATATGAGGAGAAAAATGAGAAAAAGAGCAAAAAAAGCATTGGCATTACTTCTGGCATTATCTTGCAGCTTTTCTACCTATGTTTCTGCAGCAACTATCGCAAATGAGACGGTACTGTCTGAAGGAATAAAGCAAAGTTTTCCGGAAGAAAAGAGTACAAGTTCTTCTGAAAATGTGATGGAAGAAAATGCACTTGAAGAAAACGTAATGGAAAAAAATGTAGTCGAAGAAAAACATGAAGTCGAAAAAGAAATTACAGAAAGAGAGTCTGAGGCTACCGAAGAGAACGCATTTTATGCCGAAAAAGCACTTTCCGGTGTGCTTATTACGGTGCAGGCTGATTCCGGGGTATTTCCAAAGGACGCGACTTTACGAGTAAGAAAGCTCTCTAAAGTTGAGGAACAGAAGGTGGATTCCGCTGTAAAAGAGAAGCTTCAGGAGAATCAGGAAAATCTTCTTCAGAGCATGATTTTTGATATCTCGGTGCTCAATCAGGAAGGAGAAGAAGTGCAGCCGGATACTGCAAAAGGGGAAGTGAAGGTTCAATTTTCCAATATTCCCTTTTTACAGGAAGATGCGGAAAAACAGATTTCCGTGTTTCATCTGGATAGTGTTGATGCAACTGCAGAGAAGTTAGAGACAGAAAAAATAGAGGAGAAAGAAAATGCAGTAGAAGTATCGGCGGAGCATTTCTCTTTATTTGCTGTTTCTTTGGTTAAAAAAGAAAATACTTTTTCGGATACGGTAGCGGTGGAGTTAGGAGACACAATCAGTCTTTATAAACTGCTTAGGCAGGATGTTTTGCGTTGTGAAGCGATGAAAGAGACGGATCCCGCTGCTGTTCGTCTAAAGCATGACGGAGATGGGCAGGTCGCCATTGAGGCCTTGCACGAAGGAACAGCCAGATTACTTATAACCATAAAAGATGACCTGGGGGAGAAAAAAAAAGAATACCGGATTATCGTACAGAAAGCATCTCTTAGTGGAAGAGCAGGGAAGGAGATTGAATATAGTTTAACAGGCCCCGAAAATGATATGACTCTGACACTACGGGGAAGAGGGGAAACGGATGCATTTGAACTGGCTCCCTGGGAGCCCTATAGGAATAAGATTCGGAGAGTCATTATAGAAGAAGGGATAGAAAAGTTGCATGTGGAGATGGAAGCCTTTGGCAGCATGGAACATCTGGAGACGGTGAGCCTTCCTTCTACCCTGAAGGAAATACCGGACCATGCCTTTTATCATTCAGAAAACTTAGGAGATGTCACCATTCCTGCTTCCGTACGGAGGATTGGAGAGAAGGCATTCTACAAGTCTAAAGGAAATGGAAAGAAAAATGCGATTATCAATCATTCTCCGGTATTTATGAGTGAAAAAGGAAGCATGCAGTATAATCCCGCGTTTACTTCCGTACAGCAAACTGCCGGGGAAGAAGAACAGGAAGTAAAAAAGTGGAATATTTCCATGAAAAAGGTGAATTTTTATACACTTCCGGAAATCAACAAATGTTTCTTTGAGCTGGAGACGGAAGGGAATGAATATGCAAACTTTTATCTGTATACGACAGAAGATCCAAGTGAAGTAGTTACCATAAAGAATTTTACCGATAACAGCGGAAGTTTCAATAGAGACCTGAGACTGATCTTTTTTTCAAGCGGAAACGGATGGCGGCTTCCCGGAACAAATAAGAAATTTACTTCTTATCTATTTGATTTTAGGAATACAGACCTATTTTCCTTTTTACCGGGGCACACCTACTATTGTACATTTTTAATGAATCCGGGAGGCAGCACCAAACCATATAGTGAGACGCAATTGTTGCAAAAAGTGGTTACCGTGTCGGATGAGGCGCGCTTACCCCGCACCGACGGGAATTTTAGCTGGCAATTAACAGGAGAAAAGAACCCCTATACGCTTACAATAGAAGGTAACGGGCGGATGCAGGGTCTTACTGCAAACGGAGAACTTCGCTCATGGAATAAGCTCTTGCATGCTCTCGGAAGACAAGCACATCTGGAATTAAAGGGGAATATTACAGCACTGGATCCCCATGCCTTAGATGGCATCACTTACATTAAGAAGGGTTTAGTGTTGCCGGATTCTATCGTAGAAATAGGGGATTCTGTTTTTTATAAAAAATCGATAGGAGGCAATCTTGTCTTCCCGAAGAATTTAAAGAAAATAGGGAATTCCGCTTTTCGTAATCTTTCTTACAAGGGAGATTTATCCTTGCCGGATGGACTGGAAAGTATCGGGGAAAGTGCTTTCCGTGACTTGAAAGAGGCGAATACCCTCACGATTCCCTCCTCCGTTACAGCTATCGGGACAGGCGCTTTCTATAAAGATCAGATGAGCTATAAGGGAAAGAATCGTATAGAAAATCACTCTTCCGTGAAAATTGGTACACGATATGTGAACCCGCTTTTTACGGACTACAAGCCGGATGATTCCGGAGAAGCACCGATTCCGTCTTATTCCGGAAGTGGCAATGGCGGCTCCGGCAGAGGCGGTAGTTCCGGAGGTAGTGGCGGTTCCGGTGGTGGAAGCAGTTCAGGCGGTAGTGGCGGAACACCGATGGTTTTAGGGGCAGACCGCAATCTGCCCTCCAATGTAAACTGGCAAAGAGACGCAAAGGGCTGGTGGATTCTGAACCCGGATGGAACGTATCCCAAGGCACAGTGGTTATGGATTAATAATCGTTGGTACTATTTTAATCAAGAAGGCTATATGTTCACCGGCTGGCTTTTCTATAACAATGCCTGGTATTATTTTGAAGAAAATGAAGGCAGTGAGCAGGGAAAGATGAGCCTTGGCTGGAAGGAGATTCGCGGCTTCTGGTATTACTTCAGTGAAGAGGTCGGTGCGGAAAATGGCAAGATGCGTACCGGTTGGCAGGAGCTTAAAGGCAAGTGGTACTATCTGAACCCTCAGGCCGGAGCGGATAACGGAAAGATGCTTTTCAATACCAAGGTTGAGGGTTATCCTCTTGGCTCGGATGGTGCTTGGCAGACAGCGTAGGCAGATTATGAAAATCCTTATTGCTATAGATTCCTTTAAAGGAAGCCTCTCCTCTAAAGAAGCGGGCGAGGCCATAAAAAGCGGTATTTTACGGGTAGTTCCTGATGCTGATGTTGTAATTTCTCCTCTGGCAGACGGAGGAGAAGGCACCGTGGAAACGCTGGTGGAAGCCTTAGGAGGAAGCTTGGAAACAGTCCGGGTAAAAGGGCCGTTGTTTCAAGAGGTGGAAGCTCATTACGGTATTCTTTCAGACTCGCAATATTCCCCAAAAGATGGGAAGCTTGCTGTCATGGAAATGTCTCAAGCTTCCGGCATTACCTTGCTTTCTCCGGCGGAAAGAAATCCACTGAAAACCAGTAGCTACGGCGTTGGGCAAATGATTTTAGATGCCTATTACAAGGGCTGTCGTCGCTTTTTAATCGGCATCGGCGGTTCCGCCACAAATGACGGTGGAATCGGAATGTTAAGCGCCTTAGGCTTTCGTTTTACGAAGGAAGACGGAGAAGAAATTCTCCCTATCGGAGAAGGACTGAAAGACTTGGCCGGGATAGAAAATACTTCTGTACCGGAGGGTTTATTACAGTGCTCCTTTCAGATTGCCTGCGATGTGGAAAATCCTCTTTATGGGGAAAATGGATCCAGCCTTATCTTTGGCTTTCAAAAGGGCGGAAACAAGGAAATGCTTTCCCAAATGGATCTTTGGATGAAGCATTATAGTGAGCTTGTAAAAGAATATAACCCTGCTGCCAATCCGGAAGCTCCAGGCTCCGGAGCCGCCGGAGGGCTGGGATTTGCCTTTCGCAGTTTTCTTCAAGGAGAACTAAAATCCGGTGTTTCCTTGGTTTTGGAAGAAACCGGGCTTTCCGAGAAAATGCAGGGAGCTGATTTAGTGATTACGGGAGAAGGAAGGCTGGACGAACAATCCTCCATGGGAAAAGCACCAATCGGTGTGGCAAAGCTGGCCAAAGAACAGGGAATTCCGGTGATAGCCTTTGCAGGAGCCGTTACAGAAGGAGCAAAAGCCTGTAACCAAGTCGGAATCGACGCCTACTTCCCCATCCTAAAAGAAATCATTACTTTAGAAGACGCCATGAAAAAAGAAACTGCCAAGAAGAACTTGGCAGATACTGTGGAACAGGTGATGCGGCTCTACCGCCTACAGCATAAAAAGTAATAGAAAAAAGAAGCTGAAAGAATCACAATAATTTTGATTCTTTCAGCCCCTTTTTTTATGCCTAAGCGATGCCTAGGCGCAGACGATGACATCCTGTTCTGAATCATCTTTTGGGGAGCTCTTTTCGGTTTAAAAAAGAGAACTGCGAACAGTGCAATACTTAGGCTAGCTTTTCAGCAGGATTGCTTTGGACTACGGGGTAATCTGAGCCCACGGGTTCTTAGCTTTTGTCTTATAAAAGCTTAGAACCCCTGTGAGGCGAGGTTAGCGGGAGCGTGCCCCGATTCCAAAGCTGTCCTGCGAAAAGCAGCTAAAGGAATCCTACTCTTCACAGTTCTCTATTTAAACTATTTCTTCTTCGGCATGGAATGTACCGCTTCTCCGAATACATCCTCCAAAGCCTCTCCCACTCCTTCATTGTAGGTTGGGTGCGCTCTCATAGCCTTCAGCAGCTGCTCAACGGTAAAGCCGTTTGCCACAGCATTGCCGAACTCTCCAATCATATCGGTTGCTCTTGCACACATCATCTGTACGCCCACAACCGCATGGCTCTTGCTGTCGGACAGAATCTTGATAAATCCGCGCTCTTCCTTGGAAATCATGGATTTTCCGTTTCCGCTCATCATGAACTTACCCACATTGATTTCTAAGCCCTGCTCCTTGGCGATAGCTTCCGTAATTCCAACGGAGGCGATTTCCGGTGAGGTGTAAACGCAGCCGGGCACCACATTTAAATCAATGCTTCTCTTGTGCCCCGCCAGCTCCTCCAGGAGGCAAATGCCCTGTGCGGAAGCAAGGTGTGCCAGCTGTAAGCCCTTAATCAGGTCTCCGATGGCATAAACATTGTCCATGGAGGTCTTGAAGTGCTCGTCTACCACTACTCGGCCTCTCTCCATTTCCAGCTCAACCCCTTCTCCGAAGAGTCCCTGGGTATTGGGCACACGGCCTACTGCGCAAAGCACATACTGCGAAGTTACTTTTACCGGCTCATCCTTCTCGGTATAGAAGCAGGAAACGCCCTCTGCTTCCTTTTCCACCTTCTCTACCTTAACGGAGGTATGGATATCGATGCCTCTCTTCTTTAAAATCAACTTCAAATTCTGAGAAATATCCTTATCCATGTTGGCCAGAATACTGGGCAGAGCCTCCAGAATGGTAACCTTGGTTCCTAAGGAGGCGAAAATGGAGGCAAACTCCACACCGATTACTCCTCCGCCAATGATGCTTAAGCTCTTGGGTACTTCCTGCAACTGGAAGAGCTCATCACTGGTTAATACGCCTTCACTATCCAATCCCGGAATCGGCACTAATGCAGGCTTGGATCCAACAGCCAAAATCACATGCTTCGCCTGATAATTTCCTGCTCCTTCTCCACCGCTTACGGTAACGGAACCGTCCTTCTCTAACGTTCCCAGTCCCTTCAGGTAATCGATGCCGTTGGACTTAAAGAGCTGCTCTACTCCGCCTACCAGCTTATCGATAATGTCCTGCTTATATTCCAAAATCTTGCCGTAGTCATAGGAAATGTTCTCGGCAAAGATACCGTACTCCTTCGCATTTTGCATTTCTCTGTAAAGCTCAGTGGCATGAACCATGGCCTTTGTAGGAATACAGCCTCTGTTTAAACAGGTTCCTCCCACTCTATCCTTCTCAACCACAGCTGTCTTAAAGCCCAGCTTTGCAGACTTTAATGCCGCTACATATCCACCGGGACCGGCTCCTATGATAATCACATCATAACTCATAATTCTTACTCTCCTAATATTTGCTGTCTCACAAGGTTCTCAGAGCAATACCGGCTTAGCTTTCTTTCGCTATTTACCTTATTTTCTCTCTCCCTTAGCGCCCATTTATCTTCTTAGCAAGAAGAGCTGTTACATAAAGAATCCTTCAAAGAAGAACCGGAGCTTTGGCTTGTTCCAAGAAAGCTTTTTCTCTTCCAAACAAAGCTCTTACTCACCCTCTCCTTTATCTTTATATAACAGCTCTCTAATCATCGACTTTATTTTACTTTCTTTCGAAATAATGTATCGACTTTTTTGCCTTTATCTCCACTCATAGTGAAGCATCAGTTCTTTTTGCTTTTACTTCCACTCATAGTGAAGCATTAGTTATTTTTGCTTTTACTTCCACTCATAACGAAGTACCGGCTCTCTTGCTGCCTTTACTTCATCCAATCTTCCTACCGGAGTAGTTACAGGAGCATCATGAAGCGCCTGTGGATTGGTCTGAGCTTCCTCATAAAGCTTTCTGAAAACAGCTACAGCATCGTCCAAAGTTTCCTTGGACTCTGTCTCTGTAGGCTCAATCATCAAAGCTTCATGAACGATAAGCGGGAAGTACATTGTGGGCGGATGCATTCCGTTATCCAACAGAGCTTTGGCAACGTCCATTGCAGAAACCCCTGTCTTTTGCTTAAGATCCTCTAAGCTCATAACGAACTCATGCATACAAATCTGATTATAAGCCATGGTATAGAGATCCTTCAGCTTATTCATCATGTAGTTGGCATTCAGCACCGCATTCTTACTAGCCTGTGGAATTCCTTCTTTTCCTAAGGTCTTGATATAGGTTAATGCCCTAACCACTACCAGGAAGTTTCCGTAGAAGGCCTTCATGTCTCCGATAGACTTTGGAGCCTTCACAAACTTCTTTACTGCATCTCCGTCAACCAGATATCCGGGCATGAAATCAGCAAGAAGCTTCTTACATCCAACAACTCCACTTCCGGGGCCTCCGCCGCCGTGAGGAGTAGAGAATGTTTTATGAAGATTCAAGTGAATAACGTCAAATCCCATGTCTCCGGGACGAACAACGCCCATGATAGCGTTTAAGTTAGCACCGTCATAATAGTTTAATCCGCCGCAATCATGGATTAACTTGGTAATCTCTAAGATATTTTCATCGAAAATACCTACGGTATTGGGGTTGGTCAGCATCAAGCCGGCAACATCATCCCCTAAAACTGCCTTGAATTTCTCCATATCTACACAGCCGTGCTCATTGGAAGGAATGGTTACCACCTTGTAGCCTGCCATGGTAGCGGTTGCGGGATTGGTTCCGTGAGCCGCATCAGGAATAATAATCTTATTTCTCTTAAAATCCCCTCTGCTCTCATGGTAAGCCTTAATCAGCATGATTCCGGTAAACTCACCGTGAGCACCTGCTGCAGGCTGAACCGTTAAACGATCCATACCGGTTACTTCACAAAGAAGCGTTTCAATTTCCTGGATTACGGAAAGGCAACCCTGTACGGTATGCTCCGGCTGCAAGGGATGAACCTCTGCAAAACCGGGTAAAGATGCCATATCATCATTAATCTTCGGATTGTACTTCATGGTGCAGGAACCTAAAGGATAGAAGCCGTCATTTACACCTCTACACTTTTTAGCAAGCTCTGTGTAATGTCTGCTGATTTCTGTCTCTGACAGCTCCGGCAAATGTAATTCAGCCTTTCTTTGATCCTTTGCAGGAACATCTACCACTTCCACATCACAGGGAGGGAACAAACTGCAATGTCTGCCGGATTTGCTTTTCTCGAAAATAAGCATTACTTCACCTCCTTTAAGATTTCTACTACACGGTCCATGGAAGCCTTATCATTAACTTCCGTACAGCACCATAGAATTCTCTTATCATCCAGAGGATATCCGCCAAGGATACCTTCCTTCTCTAAAGCATCCAATGCCTTCTTAGAGGATAAGTCGGACTCTGTTACGAATTCATTGAAGAAATCCGCCTTATACTGTGGCTTAAAGCCGATCTTTTCTAATTCCTTGGCCAAATAATGAGCCTTGGAGGTAGAAAGACTTGCCGCTTCCTTTAAGCCTTCCTTACCGACTGCTGCAAGATAAACACCTACAGCTAAAGCACAAAGTGCCTGGTTGGAACATACGTTACTGGAAGCCTTTTCTCTACGGATATGCTGCTCTCTGGCCTGCAGAGTCAACACATAACCGGTTCTTCCCTGATGATCCTCTGTAGCTCCTACGATTCTTCCGGGAAGATTTCTCTTCATCGCATCAGTGGATGCCATGAATCCAAGGTAAGGTCCTCCAAAAGCAATGGGAAGTCCTAAAGGCTGTCCGTCACCAACTGCAACATCCGCTCCATACTCTCTGGGAGTCTTAAGAACACCAAGAGAAATGGGATTTACGCTCATAGCAAACTTTGCCCCTGCCTCATGGGCAATCTCTCCAATCTTCTCTGCATCCTCCAGATTGCCGTAGAAATTCGGATGCTGGATGAAAACTACTGCAGACTCTGCATCCGCCTTAGCCTTTAATACTTCTACATCGGTTAAACCGTCCTTCTCCGGAATAATCTCTACCTGCATACCGTTGCCATGGCAATAGGTCTTGATGGTTGAAATGGTGTCCGGATGCATCAGAGCGGAAATCAAAGCCTTGCTTCTCTTTCTCTCTCTGCACATTGCTACTGCCTCAGCCGCAGCCTCAGCACCGTCATAAACGGAGGCATTGGATACGTCCATGCCGGTCAAGTCGCAGATCATGGTCTGATATTCAAAAATAGATTGTAAAATACCTTGGCTGGTCTCTGCCTGATACGGGGTATATGCCGTCAAAAAATTCTCTTTACCAATCACGCTCTTTACGATAGAGGGAATAAAATGACGGTATGCTCCGGCACCTCTGAAGATCACCGGGAACACTACGTTTTTGTTCGCCAGGGCAGACATATCTCTACGTACTTCCAGCTCGGACAAACCGGCAGGAATAGAAAGCTCGCCTTTTAATTTTACTTCCTGTGGAATATCTCTAAACAGATCATCAAAGGAAGAAAATCCACTTTCCAGAAGCATCGCCTTCTGCTCCGCCTCTGTATTGGGAATGTATTTTCCCATAATCCACCACCTTTCTTTCGGTTAGGGTCTTCCTTAAGAAGATAGGGGAGACCTTCCCATTCTATCCCCTTAAGGAAGGATTCGCATTCTGTCTCTATTACAGAGTCTTTAAGAACTCCTCATATTCTTCTGCGGAAAGAAGCTCTTCCTTATCGGTAACATCCTTTACCTTTACGAACCAAGCCTCATAAGGAGAGCTGTTGATACTTTCAGGAGCATCCAAAACAGCCTCATTGATTGCACTAACCACACCGGTTAATGGAGATATTACGTCGGAAACAGCCTTTACGGACTCAACATCAGAGAAAGACTCTCCCTTTGTTACACTGTCGCCCTCTTCCGGAAGATTTACGAAAACCAAATCTCCTAATTCGCTCTGCGCATAGTCGCTAATTCCTACTACGTACTCTCCGCCTTCTTCCTTTACCCACTCGTGATCCTTGGAATAAAGTAATCCCTTCTGAACTGCCATCTTTTTTTCCTCCTTAAAATAAGTAGTGTTGATTAAACCGTTTTCTTTATAAAATAGATCTTCCCGGAAGAAAATCTGATTTTAAAAATTTGCCTTTCTTCGAGTATTGCTCCTAAAGCCTGCAATCTCTCTTGAAAAATGTTTTGCTTTTATTTCTCTCTCTTGTAGAAGGGAAGCGCTACCACTTCTACATCCACCTTACGTCCCCGAACGTCTACCTGAAGCTGAGTACCGACCTCTGCATACTTGGGATCGATTAATGCCATTCCTACCGGATAGTTTAAGAATGGGCAGTGGGTTCCGGAGGTGGTGTGACCAATCACCTGGTCTCCCGCCAAAACGTCCTGATGTTCGCGGATAACGCCTCTGCCGGTAACCTTCAGGCCGACTCTCTTAATCTTCGGCTCTCCCTTGGCTTCAATAGCAGCCTTTCCGATAAAATCAGGTTTGTCCATCTTTACCGCAAACTTTAATCCGGTCTCAAGGGGAGTGATTTCATCATCCATCTCATGACCGTAGAGAGGCATAGCCGCTTCCATACGAAGGGTATCTCTGGCACCAAGTCCGCAGGGAATCAGTCCCTCTTCTTTTCCTGCTGCCAAAAGCTTATCCCACATTTCCTCCGCCTTGCTGCTGTCCAGATACAGCTCTACACCGTCTTCTCCGGTATAACCGGTCTTGGAAACAATACAGGGAATACCGTCAACCGTAGCATTAAATACAGCGTGGTAATATTTCTGAGGAATATTTTCTTCGGAGGTCAGCTTTCTGATAATATCCATAGCCTTAGGGCCTTGAAGGGCAATCTGGGCATAATCATCGGATACATTGGTGAATTCCACATCCCCGAACTTATGCTGTACCATCCAGTTAAAGTCCTTCTCACGGTTGGCAGCATTTACAACGATAAAGTAGTCGTTGTCTCCTTTCTTGTAAACGATTAAATCGTCTACCACACCGCCGTTTTCATTACACATCAGGCTGTATCTTGCCTGTCCGTCCACCATGTTCTCAAAGTTATTGGTTAAGATCTTCTGAAGATTTGCCAATGCATCCTTTCCTTTGCAAAGTACTTCACCCATGTGGGACACGTCGAAAAGTCCGGCTTCGGTTCGAACAGCCATATGCTCCTTGATTACTCCACTCTGCTCATACTGAACAGGGAGAAGAAATCCGGCGAAAGGAACAATCTTTCCACCTGCCTTCACATGCGCTTCATACAACGGTGTCTTTAATTCCATAAACTGCCTCCTTTATTTTATGGTGATTTTATCATCATGCTTTTTCCCCATCGCCTGACCCCTAACATCAGAACATCCGGGCAAAAAGTAATTACTCTATCTTTTATTATAAAAAAATTTTTTTCTTTTTCAATGTATAAAAAAATAAAAATATATGGGTTTTCTCCGGTTCATCCGGCCTGTCTTTTCTCTCAAAACCCTTTAGGCCAGCATATCCGCAATCTCAGACACGGAAATTCGATAAAGCTTTCCCTCCAAGCCTCTTTCCCTAAGACCCTTTAAAAGGGAATCCCGGTCAAAAGCCAGTCCTACAAAGGCTTTACTGATTTCCTCAGGATCCAGGGTACTGAAAAAATCTCCGCTAATAGAAGCTTCCTGTATTTTGCCCTTCTGAATCTCCAAGGCAAAATGCATCTTTCCTCCCGGGAAGCGTCCAATCTTTTCCATGTTGAATTTCGGATTCTTTCCGTACAGACTGTCCCAGTTTTGAAAATGGGTCTTGGCCAGTTCCTTGACTCTAAGCAGTTCTTCCGAAGAAAGCTCCAGGCGATTGGCTTTATTCTCTTCTCCCAAAATGGCGGAAACCATCAGTTCCTTAAAGTCCTCCGGAGAAATCTTCTCCTGCAAATGGTCGGAAATGTTACAAACTCTTTCCCGTACCGATTGGATACTCTTGGAAATAATCTTGTACTCATCCACCGTGGTGGAATTCACCATCTTCTCGATGTCCGTGGAAAAAAGCAGGGATCCATGATGGACGATGCTTTCCCCCAGATGATACTGGGCATTGCCGGAAAACTTTCGTCCCTCAATACAGAGGTCATTTCTTCCGTTAAATTCTGCTTTCACGGAAAGCTTCGCCAAGGCATCAAGCACAGGGCTTAGGTATTTTTTAAACTCTATTCCCTCTTCCTTATAGCGGTCGATAAAGGTAAACTGCCAGCCTCCCAAATCCGTGTAAATGGTGCCTCCCCCGCTCATCCGCCGTACCAGATTCATCTTCTGCTCTCTGGCATAGGGGAGATTCACCTCCTCCGCCAGGTTTTGGTATTTGCCCAGCATCAGGGTAGGGGTGGTTCTCCAGAAAAGAAAAACCGTATCTTCCAACTTCTTTTCTTCGGCTAAGTAATATTCCAGGCCGAAGTTCTCATAAACGTCCGTGGACTCTAAATCAATATAAACCATGCACGTCCTCCAAAGCTTCCCAAGCTCTGTAGGAGCTTCTGGCTAAGGGTGCGGAGGCTACGTGGTGAAAGCCCTTTAACAGAGCATTCTTCTTATAGCGGGCAAAATCCTCCGGTGTGGCATATCTGGCCAAGGGGTAATGCTCCTTGGTGGGTTGCAGATATTGTCCGATGGTTAAGATATCACAGCCGGTTTCCAGCACATCATCCATCAATCTGTCAATCTGCTCTTCCGTCTCTCCAAGACCTACCATAAAACCGGTCTTTACCCGGATATCCGGAGAATGCTGCTTGCAGTAACGAAGCACTCCTAGGGATCTTTCATAAGCCGCCTGGGGACGAACCGCCTTCTGCAATTCCTTTACCGTCTCCACATTGTGGTTCAGAACCTCCGGCTTAGCCTCCAGAACAATGTCTAAAGACTCCGTCCTTCCCTTCATATCGGAAATCAGGGTTTCAATAGTGGTGCCGGGACAAAGCTCCCGAATCGCCCGGATGGTTTTCGCAAACTGTAAGGCTCCTCCGTCCTCCAAATCATCTCTGGTGGAGCAGGTCAAAACCACATGCTTCAGATGCAGTTGCTTAGCCGCCTTGGCCACATTCATAGGCTCTTCTTCGTCCACTGCCTCCGGTCTTCCGCAGGTCACATTGCAAAAACGGCAATTTCTGGTGCAAACGCTTCCCAAAATCATAAAGGTTGCCGTATGCTTCCGATAACACTCTCCCATATTGGGACAGTTGGCTTCCTTACAAACGGTATTCAAGCGAAGATCCTTCATCAGGGCCGCCACCTCTTCGGTAGCCTCTTGATTATAGCGAACCTTCAACCAGTCCGGCTTCTTCCCTAAAGAAGGAGGGGCAGCCTGTAAATCCTCCGCTTTCTCCAATGTCTTCTCCATATCTTGCTCCCTATCTAGCTCCATATCTTGCTTTACGCTGTCTCTTCAATCAAAGCGACCTTCTCCAGTCCTTATGCTGTCTCTTCAACAGAACAACATTCTCCAGTCCTTACGCTGTCTCTTCAATCAAAGCAACCTTCTCCAATACCCCTACCGTATCTCCTTCTTCACAGCACTGCTCTACCAGAGTGCCCTCGAAGCCGGATTCCACTTGGGTAACCACCTTGTCGGTTTCAATCTCGAAAATCGGTTCACCCTTCTTTACCGGATCTCCAACTTCCTTCAACCAGGCACAAACCACTGCCTCCTGCATCTCCGGTCTTAACTTCGGAATCACAATTTCTTTCTTCATCTTCTACTCCTTCTATAATGCAAGTCCTATTAAGACTTCTCTGACTTCCTTACTATCCTGTGGCTTAAGCCTTTCCGCCAAATCGGAAAACTTTTCTTCAAAAAGCTCTAAAGAAAATGGCTGTCCTTGGAAAAGTGCTCTGACTTCCTCTTCCGAAAAATAAGGGGATTGGATTGTAAAATCTTCAATGCTTCCCTTCCGAGCCTGATAACTGATTCGTATTTTTTCTCCTTGGAAAATGCCTTCCTTCTCAAAAGAGAAATGAGGGGTTTTTCCAAAGGTCCATTCCCAGGAATGGTATTTTTCCCGGCAAATCCTCTCTACCTCCGCCTTTTCCGCCTCCGTAAGCGCTAATGCTTCCGGCTTAGCTCCCATGGCCTCCCTTAATGCTTCCATAAAGCTTTCTATGGGAGGAAGTTCCGTAAAGGGATAGCCTTCCTTTCTCAATCCTTCCCAGGATTCACTGATATTACAAACCTTGCAAATCGCTGAGGGAGAAGCCTTCGACTGAATGTGAACACTTTTATTCTTGGTGGTAATCTCATCCAAAAGACTTAAGTCCGATGCATATAGCAGGGTACCATGGTGTAAAACCCGTTCTCCGGTGACCTTTTGGGCACTGCCGGAAATCTTCTTTCCTCCTATGGCGATATCGGAGCATCTGTTCTTCTCCGCCATAATCCCAAGCCCTCGTAAAGCCGTAATCACCGGAAGGAGAAAATCGTCATACTCTAAAATCTTGTTTCTTTTCTTCATGAGGCTGTAATTCACATTGCCCAAGTCATGATACACCGTACCTCCGCCGCTGCTTCTTCGAACAACCGGAATCCCTCTTTCCTTTAACCGACGCAAGCTTACTTCCTGGCTGATGTTTTGATAACAGCCTACGATAACTGCCGGAGTATTCCGCCAAAGAAGAAAAATATCCTGCTCCGTTCTATTCTGAAAAAGATATTCTTCCAAGGCCTGATTATAGAAGGGGTCCAAGGAGGGATTTATAATTCCAATCATAGGCTCAGCTCTTTCTATTCCGAAAATTCTTTCTATTTTTTCGGAAAAACAGTGAGATTTTTCCTCTACAATGTTCATTATAATCATTATTTATAAAATGTCGATATAATAACGCTAAAATTTATAAATAATAACAGTATTTAAGAGGAAAAATTGTCTATTTTGACTAGTTTTTCCTCTTAAATACTGTTGTATACTTTTATTTTTGTTTAATTATTAACAAATTCGGCTTTTTACAAAAGAAAGCAGAGCTTCTCTATCATTTTCCGAAGGATTCTGCATCACATAATCCAAAGCCTGATGCAAAAGTTCTCCCATAGCCGGCCCGGCTTTCACGCCTATAGAAAGTAAGTCCTTGCCCTTGATTGCCAAATCGGAAAGGGTATAGCAATCCCCCTCCTGCTGAATCTTTTGAAGCCATGAAAGGCGAAGCTTCACCTGCTCCGCCATAGCCTTCCCCGGGGTATTGGAAACATTTTCCAAAAGGAGCGCCTTGGTCTCATAAAAGTCCTGAACCAGTTCAAGTCCATACCGAGAAAGCCGTTTCCGAAGGGCATAGGGAGAATCCGCCTCTTCCAAAGAAAAGAGCTCCACAAAGGCGGAAGCCTGATCAATACATTCCCGATCCAGTTTCAGCTCTTCTAAAATTTCCTTGGCATATTCCGGCAGGTGCCTTAGCAGAAGGCCCAAGCGCAGATACTTCTTATCTTTGGCATTTCCTAAAAGAGAAGGAATTCCCCGCTTCTCGATTTCCGAAAAATGCTGTGTCACAAAGTCGGAAAGGCCGGTAGAAAATAGCAACTTCACCCGCTCCGGATGAGGGCTACATAAAAGCTTCACCAGCTCCACCGCAATCCGTTCCTTGGAAACCTTTCCGAGGTTTTCTCGAAGAGCCAGCATGGCCTGAAGGCAGTCCGCTTCTATCTGAAAATCCAGCTGGGCGGAAAAACGAATTCCCCGCATCATACGAAGGGCATCCTCCGTAAAACGTTCCTCTGCCCTTCCCACAGTGCGAATCCTTTTATTTTCCAGGTCTTCCTGTCCATGGTAACAGTCAATAATGCCCCGATCCATATGGTAGGCCATGGCATTGATGGTGAAATCCCTTCTGGCCAGATCCTCTTCCAGGCTTCCGGTAAAGGATACCGCCTTGGGATGACGCCCATCCTCGTAAATGCCGTCTACCCGGTAGGTGGTTACCTCAAAGGCTCTGTCTCCCTCTCCGGCTTCCTGGGGGCTAAGTAGAACCGTCACGGTGCCATGCTCGATTCCCGTATCAATGGTACGCAAAAAAAGGGATTTTACGACCTCCGGCCTAGCAGAAGTCGTAATATCCCAATCTTCAGGTTCTCGTCCCAAAAGGGCGTCCCGAACACATCCTCCGACAGCATAGGCTTCGTAGCCTGCCTGCTCAATCTGCCGAATAATGTGTTCTACTCCTTTGGGAACGGTGATTTGTATTGCTTTCGGATCTTTCATCCATTTTCCTTTTTTAACATGTTTCTTTTCGTAAAGCTTGTGCACAAGGAAATTTCCGTAAGACCTATTCCCTGCGCTGTTTCTTAGTAAGCTCTTCCCCAGTAAACCATCTTTGTAGCAGGCTTTCCGCATACTACGCAGGTATCGGCAATCTTTTCCTGTTTTGCAGGAATGCAACGGGAGGTAATACCGGAATACTCCTTAAGCTTCTCCTCGCACTCTCTGCAACCGCACCACATAGCACGAACAAATCCGGGCTTCTTATCCAGGGAAGCTACCAATTCATCCAAACTCTTGGCATCGGTGGTTCTTTCCTTCTGGAAAGTTAAAGCTCTATTATACATATCCTTCTGAATCTGCTCCAAAAGCTTCTTGCTTTCTTCCACAAGATTCTCAAAGGATACCACAATCTTCTCTCTGGTGTCTCTTCTTACCAGTACCACCTGTCCCGCTTCGATATCCTTCGGTCCGATTTCCAGACGAAGAGGAATTCCTCTTACTTCACTGTCCGCAAACTTAAATCCGGGAGTCTTGTCGGAATCATCCACCTTCACCCGAAGTCCTGCATCCATCAAGGTATTCATCAAATCAAAGGCCTTGTCCAGTACCCCTTCCTTATTCTGCTGGATAGGAATGATATTTACCTGTACAGGAGCAATACGAGGAGGAAGAACCAATCCGGAATCATCCCCGTGAACCATGATTAAAGCACCGATGGTTCTTGTGGTAATACCCCAGGAGGTCTGGTGTACCGGCTCAACGGTATTGTTCTTGCTTAAATACTGCACCTGGAATGCCTTGGCAAAACCGTCTCCGAAGTTGTGGGAGGTAGCACACTGTAAGGCCTGTCCGTCATGCATCAAAGCCTCTACCGTATAGGTAGCAATCGCACCGGCAAATTTCTCCTTATCGGTCTTACGACCCTTCACTACAGGAATCGCCAGTTCATTTTCCAAAACATCCGCATAGATGTCCAGCATTAAAAGGGTTCTCTCTTCCGCTTCCTCTGCTGTAGCGTGAACGGTATGTCCCTCCTGCCATAAGAACTCTCTGGTTCTTAAGAAAGGTCTGGTGGTCTTCTCCCAACGAACTACGGAGCACCACTGATTCAGAAGCTGAGGAAGATCACGATAGGACTTTACCACCTTGGAATAATAGTCACAGAAAAGTACCTCGGAGGTAGGACGAACACAAAGTCTTTCCTCCAGTCTCTTGGAACCGCCGGAGGTAACCCATGCTACTTCCGGGGCAAAGCCTTCCACATGCTCACTCTCTTTTTCTAATAAGGACTGGGGGATTAACAGCGGCATAGAACAGTTTTGTACACCTGTAGCTTTAAAACGGGAATCCAGAGCCGCCATAATATTCTCCCAAATAGCATAGCCTGCAGGTCGAATAACCATGAAGCCCTTTACAGAAGAATAATCTGTAAGTTCCGCTTTCTTTACTACGTCCGTATACCACTGCGCAAAGTCTTCCTCACGGGAAGTAATTTGCTCTACTAATTTCTTGTCTGCCATAACTGTTTCCCCCTTTTTGGATATTGTTAAAAAACTATCCTTTGATTTTACATGATGAATTTTGGATTTGCAATCTTTATTCCCTATAAAATATTTTGAATATAGGTATACTCTATAAAGTTAAATGTCTGAAAATTCATGCCATATTGCTTCCCTATTATTCTGTAACTCTGATATAAGTTGCACTAATCCATAGCAATAATTATCATATTCAGGCTTTATAAATTTTATTCCTTCATCACACTCCGAAAATTTAAAGTTAGACTTATAGTGACTTATTAATTTTTTAACCTCTATAGTATCCTTCTGTTCCGTTTTATCTGCTGCATAAAGATAAAGATATTTACACCCTATTTTTTTAGTTATATCTATAACAGTTGGAACAATAACTTCCCAAAAAATACCAAATCCTAAAGGGATTGTAACATCTTTCGGCAAATAATATTTTTCATTCTTACATAAATGTCTCAGCTCTATAGCTGATATGCAATTTTGAACATTGATTGTACTCTCTGATTGTCCAATTTCCTTAGACTCCTGTTTCCTCTCCAATCTCCGGCTTGCTATATTAAACAAGCGATCACATTCCTCTAAATCATACATACTTAAGCCAGCTTCATACATATTATCTAGAGATTTTTCATCTTTAGCTTTTTTCGCTTCAATCACAGTCTCAACAAATTCTTGTTTCTCTTCAGAAAGCCTTTCCTCTAAGTTATCACCAACGAGTAATCCACATTTTATGGAAAAAAACAAGGCAACTGTTCCGGATTCATCTTTTACAAGATATACTCTTGTTTCTCCTTCCAAATCATCCGCCCATGCCTTGTCCGCATCTCTTATATAATTTTCAAGTGTATTATTATTTTTTTTAGAAGTAAATTCACTAACCAAGCCTCTATTATTCGGATTACTTGTTAAAACTTCGTATGTGAACTTTTGATAAAAAGATCGTATTTCTTTAGCGTTAATGCTAATCCCTCCTTAAGCAATGGTTGTACTTCTATTCATTAGTTCTTTTGTTGCATCTACCTTCATAGCATCCAATAATAGCTTTACGTTACCATCTTCTCCCGACTCCAAACCTTGTCTTGCTTTTTTCCACGAAAACTCGCCATGAGACAAACTACTTAACTTCCAAGATGGTAACGATCCGTATCTTTCCAAAATAAACTGCAATAAATCTTTGGTTTCCTCTGAAACCTCATCAAACTTTTGAGAAAAAGCATCTTGTTTATATGCCGTTCTTACCTCTTTTAAAACCGGACCATATTTCCATCCATAGAATACGCCATCAAATAAAGCCCTATTATGGCGTATAAGGGATTCTCGTTGCGCAAAATACATTAGCTTATGCATCTTCATTTCATCCATTGCTTTTGCATTATTTTTATAGTACATGTCATATAAAGCCTTTGCTACACACATTGTATTTTCCATACACATCCCTCCTTTGCTTGATTGATATTCACGGAAGTATACTACCTTCCAGTTTTATTTACAAGAGTTAACAACAGAAGCTTATGAAATTAAGAAAAAGATTGCACCCGATTTATTAAAAATCGAGTGCAAGAAAAAGCCAAAAATATTACTTTAAGATAAATCCATACTTTACAGGATCTTCTTCATCAATCACAAAGTGGTTGAAGCCGGTAATCCATGCGGAACCGGTAATCTGAGGAATAACCGCATCGTAATCTCCCACCTTGGTGGTTCCTACGATTTCTCCCTCGAAGATGGTGCCCAGGATGGACTCATAGAAGAACTTATCTCCCTGCTTTAACTCACCCTTTGCGAAAAGAGTAGCCAGCTTTGCACTGGTTCCTGTTCCACAAGGAGAACGGTCTACCTGTCCCTGTCCGAATACTACGCAGTTCTTTAAGGTCGCGCCCTTGGTCTCTGTTGTAGACCACCATTCTACTAAGTCTACGGTATGGATATGGGAAAGCAATGGATGCTGTACAGGAATCTCCTTGTTGATGATGTCTCTTAGCTGGATTCCCAAAGCGTTCAGCTTATCTGCATTTTCCGGCTTAATCTCTACACCGATCTGGTCTACCTTCACGATAGCGAAGAAGGATCCGCCGAAGGAAATATCAAACTTAATCTTGCCGTAACCCGGAAGCTCTACCTCCTGATCTCTCTTGTATAAGAAAGCGGGAACGTTCTGGAAGCTTACCTTCTTAGCCTTGCCGTCCACAACAGTAACTTCACCGTGGATAATTCCTGCAGGAGCCTCTTGTACAATCTTGGTAATCGGCTCTGTTACAGGAACGATACCGGTCTCTACCGCAACGGTCATAGCACCGATGGTTCCATGTCCGCACATGTTCAGGTATCCGCCGCCATCCATAAAGATAATACCGTAATCGGCCTCATCCACTGTAGGCTGTGTCAAAATGGACCCGAACATATCGTTATGTCCTCTCGGCTCCAACATAATAGCTGTACGAAGATAATCCATATTGTCCTCAAGCCACTGCTTCTTCTCAGGCATAGTCTTTCCGGGGATTTTAGGGACTCCACCTACTACGATTCTGGTAGCCTCACCGGCTGTGTGGGAATCAACTGCGTGAATACTCTTGCTGAATTTCATGATGCTTACCTCCATGGTTTATTTTTATAAAGGAAAAGCCGCCCCATAAGACGACTTTTCCGATTCTGAACAAGTAATGGTTCGATTCTACGTCATCATGTGTTCTTTATGCCGCCTGCTTCTTTTCCTTGCTTAAGGAATAGAACATGGTTGCTGCAGTGTAGAACATAACGCAGATAACGATAATCTTTAAAATGTGAGAGGGTAATCCTAATGCTACTCTGGTTGCTACAAATACACCCAAAGAGCCGAAAATGGTTCCCCACAAAGCTACCTTTCTATTGTAGCTGCCTTCCTTTACGAAACGAACGGAAGCAACCGGCATCAGGTATGCGCAGGATCCCATCATGATGGGGAAGGCCACCTTCGGGTCCATGCCCAATACGCAAACCAGGGCAAGACAAGGTGCATATAAGCCAACTCCGGCAGTCATAACTGCGCCTAAGAAGAAGTTAATTACGATAGCAACAATAAGCTTTATTCCGCTGAGTCCGATGGCTGTTCCTTCTACGGGGATAACATTCGCCACCTGTAAAATGATAACGAAACCGATTACTACCATGGCAACACCCATAACCAGCTGAATCATCTGCTTGGAAAGTTTGGAAATAATTCCTGCGCCAATCCATGCACCGGCCATAGCCGCAACCAGCATCGTAACCAATGTGATAGGCTCTACTTCCACTCCCTGAATAAAGAGGAAGGCCTCCATAACTACAGGGATGGTACAAGCTACATTTAAGGTTCCGGGAATCAGCTTGTCATCCACCTGCTTTAAGCCCTTGTAAAGGGAAGCGCCCGGAGCGAAGGATCCGATACCGAATACGTCGAAGAAGTTAATTCCGAAACCGATAGCACTACTAACCACGCTATTGCTTTCCTTCTCCATGCTATCCTTATGCGCCAGTAAATCCTTTACAAATGCGACTAAAAAAATAAGCGCTAAAATGCCCAGTATTACGAGCAAGCCGATAGTAACCATTTGTTGAGCATTCATATCTTTCTCTCCCCCTTGCAAAATCTTTCACAAAAGAGACTCCTGCCGTTCTCATTCATTGTGAAATAATTCCCAATTGTTCTTTTCCTCATTTTAAGACGAAAATGCTACTTCGTCAATTCCTATTGAGAAGCGGTATAAGCAAAATTTTTTTAAAAACTTTTATAATTTTTATAAAAAATTTTATTCTTAACGAGTATCGCACGCGTAGTGTGCGATATCTCGTTTGTTCTTATCTTCGATAAGCCCGTTTCACATAGTCCAATCTGGCGCTGAGATTCTCCAGCATGGCATCCAGCACAGTTAAAGCCGTCATGGCTTCCACCACCACATTGGCCCGCTCCACCACCGTAGGATCGTGACGTCCCTTGATGGCGATGGTAATTTCCTCTCCCGCTTCATTTACCGTTTGCTGGGGCTTGGAAATGGAAGGGGTAGGCTTAAATCCGGCTCTGATGCGAATGGTGCTTCCGTCACTCATCCCCCCCAGAATACCGCCGCTATGGTTGCTGCCCTTTCGCAAGCTTCCCTCAAAGGAAGGGGAGTCGTTCTCTTCAAGAAAAAAAGCATCATTGTTCTCGGAGCCAAGGCTCTTAGATACTTCGATACCGTCTCCGATTTCCACCGACTTTACCGCACCGATGGACATCACGGCCTTCGCCAGGGAGGCATCCAGCTTGTCAAAAACCGGTTCTCCGATGCCGGCAGGAAGGTCTTCCACCAGACATTCCACCACTCCTCCGGCAGAATCCCCCTGTTCCCGTAGGGAGAGAATCTTCTGCTCCGCCAAAAGTTCCGCCTTCTGCCGGTCTTCTGTCAGGGAAATGCCGGCAAGCTCGATGACCTTGGCCCGGACGGAAACCCCCAGCTCTAATAGCATTTTCTTGGCAATCGCTCCCGCCGCCACTCTGGCAATGGTTTCCCTTCCGGAGGAACGGCCTCCCCCCCGATAATCCCGAAAACCGTATTTGGCAAAAAAGCCGTAATCCCCGTGGCCCGGGCGAAAGGCATGGGCAATTTCCCCGTAATCCTTGGAGCGCTGATCCTCGTTCCACACGACCATGGCAATGGGAGTACCGGTGGTTTTTCCCTCGAAAATTCCGGAAAGAATCTCCACCTTGTCCCCTTCCTTCCTCTGGGTCATCTTCAGATTCTTTCCCGGACGGCGCCGTTCCAGCATTTCCTGAATATCCTCCTCCGACAGGGAAAGCCCTGCAGGGCAGCCGTCTACAACCACCCCCAGGGCCTTACCGTGGGATTCGCCGAAGGTACTGATATGAAATATTTTTCCGTACTGACTTCCCGCCATTCCTTACCCCCGACACTCTACCATACAGATGCTGTTTGGTTCATCCACTTCCAGCTCTCTTGCACACATGGTTAAAAGTCCCTGCTCATAATCAATGTTGAAAAAGGTAATGGTACCGCTTTCATTGTTGGCTACCGCAAGGTGCTTCTCATCCGGGAAAATGCAGAAATCCTTAGGATATTCGCCGGCAATGGGAAGGCTACCCTTCATGGTTAAAAGTCCTGTCGCTTTATCTCTGTCATAGATGGTGATGGTATTAATCCCCGCATTGGACACAAAAAGATGAGAAGCATCCGGGTCCGGAGAAAAACGCATCTGACATGCGGCGATTAAGGGGTTGTTTTCCTTATCGTTATGGGTGGAAATGGTCTGCAGCTTCTCCAGCTTCACCTCCGAGTCCTTCTCTCCCTCGGAAAAATGATACACATCCACCACATTTTTTAATTCATACAAAAGATAGAGGTAATTCCTGTCCGGGCAGAAACGAAAATGTCTTGGGCCGGATTGCAGTTCGCATCGCAAAGTATCTACCTGTCGCATCTTCCGGTCCGCCTTGTCGAAACGGAAAATCTTTACCTGATCAATTCCTAAATCCGCCACCAAAATGAACTTCTGGTCATCGGTCATACGGGAGCAGGAAACATGGGGGCGGAAGGTACGCTCCGCCACGGAACCGATACCCTGGTCATAAACGCCGTCCACAATCGGGCCTACAGAACCGTCCGCTTCTAAAGACAGCAGGGTGGACTTTCCGTCATGGTAGCCGGACACCATCAGGTACTCCCCCTTCTTGTCTACGGCAAGGTGGCAACCGCGCATTCCGCGGATATTTCTGGTATTTAACTTGCTCAGGTTTCCGTTATCCAGAATGCGGAAGGAAACAATTCCCTCATCCGCAATAGAATAGAGGGTTCTTTTATCGGGAGAAACCGCCACATAGGAGGAGTTGTTTACCTCCACCTCTGTTCTTTTTTCAAATCTTCCCTTTTCCATATCCACATCACAGATGGTTATGCCCTTGGCAGTGCCGGTGTATGAATAAGAACCGATATATGCTACATATTTTGAGCGCATTTTTCTTCCCCCTTTTGCCTTTTTGCTACACGTAAGCGACTTTTTTGCTACACGCAGCCGACTTTTTGCTACACGTAGCCGATTTTCCTGCTACACGCAAGCGACTTTCTTGCTATATACCGCCGGCTTTCTTGCTACACCCGGACGCTTTCTTCCTGCAAAGAATTCCGCTGTTTCTAAACGCCCCTATTTTAGCAAAAAAATTTCGGAATAAAAAGCTTTTCTAAAATTTCTAGGAATAGAAAAATCCCCTCTCTATGGACTTTCTCCATAAAGAGGGGTTCTGTCAGATTTTTTTCAAATAGGGTTTAGAAAACTCTGATCTTTTTTCAAATAGGGTTTAGGACACTTTGATCTTTTTTCAAATAGGGTTTAGGACACTTTGATTTTCTTCCAACGGTCATTGTACTTGGCTTCGTCCTGTTCTCCCAAATAGCTGAAGACCTCTCCCTTTTTCAAAACCTCCGCCATATCCGGAAATACCGCTTTATTTTCCGTATATTCCGGCGAAAGAAGCTTCAAGGCACCTACGTTTGGGGTGGTATAGGTAATGTACTCGAAATTCTTCGCCGCAATATCCGGACGGCAGAGGAAATTAATCCATTTTTCCGCATTTTCCTTATGCTGGGCGTTCTTGGGAATTACCCAACCGTCTACCCACAGGTTGGTGCCTTCCTCCGGAATCACATAGTCCACTTCCACGTCCGTGCCTTCCAGCTCTCCCTGCACATAAAGGATTTCTCCGGAGTAAATGACGCCTACCGCCGCCTCTTCTCCGATCATCTTGTCTCTGACCTGATCCACCACATAAGCCTGTACCAAGGGCTTCTGGGCAATCAAATCCTTCATGGCCTCATCTAACTCCTTGTCATCCACGGTATTCATGGAATGGCCTTCCTTCTTCAGCGCCACCATAAAGGCATCCCGGACGGAATCCTGCATCAGGATTTCTCCCTTCAGCTTCGGATTCCATAGATCCGCCCACTTGGTGGGATAGGGCACACCCAGCTCATCCAGCATTCTTTTGTTATAAAGAATGCCTACGGTTCCCGTGGTATAGGGCACCATGTAACGATTCCCCGGATCGAACTCCGCACACATTTCCATATATTCTTTTCCGATTTCCTTGATATTGGGAATGTTCTTAAAGTCGATTTCCGCCAAAAGATGGTTCTGCATCATCTTCTCAATCATGTAATCCGAAGGGCAAACCGCATCATACAGCACTCCCCCCGCCTCGATGACGGGATACATTTCCTCGTTGGTTTCAAACATATCGTAAACCACTTTGATGCCGGTTTCCTGCTGAAATTCCGTAATCACCTCCGGGTCGATATACTCTCCCCAGTTATAGACATTGACTACATTGTCCGTCTTCCCTTGGCTCTCTCCCTCCGGACTCTCTGTGGACTCCGCCTCCTTCGGTCCGCAGGAGGACAAAAGCAGGGCGCTGAAAAGAAGCATTAAGCCTGCTGCCAGAGGCAGAAAAAGTTTTCTTAGCTTTTTTTGTGCGGCCTTACTTACAAGCTTTCCTGCACGCTCTCCCGAGTTGCTCCAAAGATTCTTTTCAAAATTCTTTTCAATATTATTTCTCATGCCTTTTCCTCCTTTCTTCCCATAAAGCTCGGGGCAAAATTAGCGATTAAAAGGATGATAAAGACCGTAACGAAAATCAAAGTGGAAAGGGCATACATACTGGGGTTGATTCCCTTTCTGACCTCCGCATACACCAGGGTGGAAATGGTATTGATTCCCGCACCTCTGGTAAAGTGGGTAATGATAAAGTCGTCCAGACTCATGGTAAATGCCAGCAAGAAGCCGGACAAAACTCCCGGCATAATGTCCGGAAGCACCACCTTAAAAAAGGCGTAGAGGGGCTTTGCCCCAAGATCCAATGCCGCCTCATAGCTCACCTCCGAGCTCTGCCGAAGCTTGGGCAGCACGGACAGAAGTACATAGGGCAGATTAAAGGTAATATGGGAAATCAAAATGGTCTTAAAGCCCAGGCTGATTTTGAAGGCGATAAAACAAAGCATCAAAGAGATACCGGTTACGATGTCCGCATTCAGCATAGGCACATTGCTGACACCGATAATCAGACTTCTGGGAAGCACCTTCATTTTTCGAAGAGCCACCGCCGCCATGGTGCCGAGAATCGTAGCAATAAAGGCAGACAAAAAGGCAATCACAAGGGTATTTTGCAAAGCCTGCATAATATCCTCGTTTTGAAACATCTCCACATACCAGCGAAGACTGAAGCCGGTAAAATGGGCTCTGCTCTTTCCCGCATTAAAGGACAGGGCGGTAAGCATGAAGATGGGTGCGTAGAGAAAAAGCACCACCAAACCCAGATAGGCATTTTCCAAAATACGAACAGATTTCTTTTCCATTAGAAAATCGCCCCCTCTCCGTTGTCATAGCGGGACAGTATGGCCATGGAAGCGATGATGAAGACCATCAGAATCATGGACAGTCCCGAGCCTACATTCCAGTTGGAATTCACCGTAAATTCCTGCTCGATGACATTTCCGATGAGGAAAATCTTGCCCCCTCCGAGAATGTTGGAAATGGCAAAGGTGGTCAGCGCCGGCACGAAAACCATGGTCACACCGGACACAATGCCGGGAATGGACAGGGGCAGAATCACCCGAAAGAGGGTGGTGAAAAAGCTGGCCCCAAGGTCGTAGGCGGCATTGATGGTATTGTCATCAATTTTGCTTAAAGTATTGTAAATGGGCAAAATCATAAAGGGCAGGAAGTCGTAAACCATACCCAAAATAATGGCATAGGGGGTGTTGATTAGGCTCTGGGTAGGCAAATGCAGAGCTATCAAAATCTCATTCAGCACGCCCTTTCGCTCCAAAAGAGTCTGCCATGCCAGAATTCTAAGCAGAGAGTTCATCCACATAGGCAGGATAAAAATAAAGGCTACAAAAGAACCTTTTCCCACCTTTTTGTTCCGAAGCACCATGGCTAAGGGGAAGGCCAAAAGAAAGCATAAAATGGTACTGCAAAGGGAAAGAAGCACCGCCAGATACAGGGGCTTGTAGTTCTCCCACAAAAAAATCTTTGTTAAGTTATCTAAAGTAAATGCACCGGTCTTGTCTGTAAAGGCATAGTACCAAACCAAAAGTAAGGGTATCACAATAAATCCACCCATCCAAATCAGATAGGGGGCGGCCAGAAGCCTTGTTCCTTTATTCTTCAATGCCCAATGCCTCCTCGTCTTCAGACTCGGGCTTATTCATAATTTGAATATTGGAGGGGCGCACATAAATCCCCACCTTTTTCCCCGGCTCATGCATTTCCGTGGAGTGTACCAGCCACTCGAAGCCATCCTCCGTGGTACATTCCATCTCGTATATTTCTCCCTTGAAAATGATGTGGGTCATGGTTCCCTTCAGAATCGCACGATCGTCTCCCTCTTCCAGGATTTCCACGTCCTCCGGACGAATCACCACATCCACAGGGGTATTTTTTCCAAATCCCTCATCTATACAAGGGAAGTTGGCACCAAAAATACGCACCAAACGGTCCTCCAGCATGATGCCGGGGACGATGTTGGAGTCTCCGATAAAGTCAGCTACAAATGCATTTTCCGGTTCGTTATAGATTTGTTCCGGGCTTCCTGCTTGTTGAATATAACCCTGATTCATTACCACCACATAATCCGACATGGTCAAGGCCTCTTCCTGATCATGGGTGACATATATAAAGGTAATGCCCAATTCATTTTTCAAACGGATAAGCTCATATTGCATCTCCTGCCTAAGCTTTAAGTCTAAGGCCCCCAGGGGTTCGTCCAATAAAAGTACTCTGGGTTCATTCACTATGGCTCTGGCAATGGCGATTCTCTGTTGCTGTCCTCCCGATAAGGAATCCACAGAACGTTTCTCATAGCCTTGCAGATTCACCAGCTTTAAGGCGTATTGAATCTTCTCCCGAATATAGCTTTCCGACATCTTCTTAATCCGAAGACCGAAGGCAATATTCTCTGCAATATTCATGTGGGGAAACAGGGCGTACTTCTGGAATACCGTATTCAGCTGCCGCTTGTTGGCCGGTAGTCCTGTGATATCCTGTCCGTCAAATAAAACCTGCCCCTTGTCCGGCTGGGTAAAGCCTCCGATAATCCGTAATGTGGTGGTCTTTCCACATCCGGAGGGTCCCAGTAGGGTAACAAAGCTGTTCTCCCGAATAGATAAATTCAGATCATCTAAGATCAGCTCTCCGTCAAATGTCTTGGTAATTCCTTTTAAATCAATCAGCGTTTTTTCCAACTCATAAAAACCCCCTTCTTAGTATTTTGCCCTTTTCTTTTTTCCAAAAAAAAAGCAACGTGTCCATTGTATCAAAAATGAACGCAAATACAAGAAATTTACGAAGGAAATTTCGTTAGACTTTAAAATGGGATTTTAGAAGGTTTATGAGCTTTATGAGCTTTATAAACTTGAGAAGTCTTAGGAGTTTAAGTCCTTTTAGGACTCGGACTCCATTTCATACAAGGTGACATAACCGCTCTTTGGCTTTGCTTTATTTTTCTCAGCCCCGGAAGCGCCCTCTGCAGGGAGCGGAATCTTTACGGTTTCTCCCGCCTCGGCGGAAATCCCCGACGAAGCGTCCGAAGGGGTTCCCAAAGAAGCGCCCGATAGTGCCTCGGAAGAAAACAGCGGGGCGGTTTCCTGTCCTCTATAGTTGTCTTCCGTCATCAAAAGCTTGGCGGTAGCCTCTCCCTCCTGCTTCCAGGGAGCCTGCTCCGCCATTCTTCTCTTTTCTTCCTGCTTTTCTTCAGAACGCTTCCGAAGAAATTCCATATCGATTTTTCCCTGTAGGGAGAAGCCTTTTTTCTTTTGTTCCTCTCGCTTCCTTCTCAGGATTTGAATGTTCTTCTTCTGGCGACTTCCGCTTAAATACAGGAAGACTCCGGGAATCCGAAAGAGTATGAAAAGAAGAATGCTGCAAAAAAGAAAGACAAAGCCCAGTATAAAAAACAGACCGGAATATTGATCCACCGCTAACCATTTCATCCCTTATCTTCCTCCTGTGAAAAGACATTCTGAACGGCAATCTTCGCATCCATCAAGGTCTCCTCCAACGTTTTCTTCTTCTCCTCCGTAAGCTCACTGTTCACACTGATTTTCGGAAGCAGCATCTCTATACGAAGTAAAGCATCCTCCATGGCGGAACGAGTCACCTGATCCGCCCGCATTTTTCCGGCATACTGCTCTATGCTTTCCGCCATAAACTCCAGAAGCTCCAGACGAACCATTTCTCCCTCTTCTTCCTTTACCGCAACCTCCTGAAAAAGGGTTTGGAAATCTTCAAAGAGGGTTTTATACATACCCTGATCGCTGGCCTCCACGATATTGGTGGCAATATCCCGATAAAAGCTTCCGATTCTTTCGTACACTAAGGCAATGCTCTTCTTGGAATCCCCATCCTCCAGATATTCCAAGGCATTGGCAAACCAAGGGGCTGCACTTTTCGCCCGCTCCATCCGTCCTGCATTGTCCTCCCCTTCATAGTAATACCAGAAGGCTTTTCCCAGCTGGAAGCAAATGTCTCCATACTCCTCGGGATGCTTTAAAAGAGCCGCCCTGTTTTTTCGTATCAGCTCCTCCAGGGTTCCCGCCTCTTCCCGGCTAAAGACCTGATCCGACTTGGCAGATTGAATAAAGCCCAGATAAGCCTCCTCTCTGCCCTCCATATCCGGCATATTGGCGGCTTCCAGATAGTTCTTCTCCTTCTCCGCCCCGTCCTGTTGCACCTCCGCATTTTGCAGGAGCATGGTATAGCGCTCCTCCTTCTGGCTCTGGGAAGACAGGAGGAAGCTGAAGCCCAGAGCAAAACAGATTCCGGACAGAAGCAGGGTGCTTAAAAAGAGACGAAATTTTCTTCTCTGCTTCTTATAATAGCGTTCATCACTTTCTTCCACGTGGGAAATGGCGTAAAGAAACTCCTCCGCATTTTGATAACGCTGCTCCGGATCCTTCTCCGTGGCGCAGAGCAAAATGTTTTCCAGACCCTGAGAAAGATTGGGGTTAATGCTTCGAATGGGCTTGATTTCATAGGGGGGAAGGGAAGGATTATGGCCGGTTAAAAGATGATACAGGGTGGCTCCCAAGCCGTAAATGTCAGTCCTTTCATCGGTTTGTCCCAAGCCCCCGAACTGCTCCGGCGCCGCATAGCCTACGGTACCAAGACAGGCGGTATCCTCGGTTTTATCCGCCTTAAATTCTCTGGCGGTTCCGAAGTCGATGAGGGAAAGATTGCCATCCGGCTTCAGGATAATGTTGGCAGGTTTCATATCCCGGTAAATAATCGGGGGAGTCTGGGCATGCAAATAGGACAAAACATCCAAAAGCTGTTTTGCCCATTCAATCACATAGTCCTCCGGAAGACTTCCCTGCTCCTCCAGAAGTACCCTAAGAGAGTTCCCCTCCACATAGTCCATAACAATGAGGAACACATCCTCTTCCTCAATCACGTCTACAATGGTGGGAAGGTTCGGATGGCGGAGGCGCTTCAAAAGATCCGTTTCCACAATCAAGCTTTGCTTCACCGCTTCAAAGTCCATTACACCGGACTTTCGCACCTCTTTTACCGCCCAGGTTTTGTTGGCCTTCTCGTTGATGGCCATATAAACCGTACTCATTCCACCATGACCGATTTCACTCAGTATTTTATATTTTCCGTCTAAAACGGAACCGATTTTCAGCATAGTTTAACTAAACTTCCTCAAAGACTAGATGGTACTGATGGCTATTGCCGTAAGGTTGTCCCGTTCCTGTCGTTCCAGATTCCAGCGCAGTAAAATCTTTAAAGCGCCCTCCAAATCCTCCAAAGACTCTCTTCTGTTCCGCTGAAGAACCTGATAGAGCTCCTCCCCGGAAACCTCATGACGAAAGCCGTCCGAACAAAGCAGATAGGTAGCCTTTGGCTCCGGTGCGCCGAAGAAGAAATCCGGATAAATCTGATCCGATGCCCCGATGCATTGCAGGAGAATATTTCGCCGGGAATCCTTTTCCGCATCGTAGGCGGAAAGCTTTCCCAGATCCACCTCCCGCTGCACCACGGTATGATCCCTTGTAAGCTGTCGGATGCCCGCTTCCAAAGCATAGGCGCGGGAATCCCCAATATTCATAATATAATATCGCTCCTCCGTCATCAAGAGGACCGTAAGGGTGGTGCCCAGAGAGATGCCCCGTTCCCTGCCGTAGGCATGAAGATAGTGGTTGCAACGGTTTACCAGTTCCGTCCATTCTCTCCGTATCTCCGCATCGACAAATTCTCCCAGGGAATAGTCCGGTAAATGCTCCTTCCCCCAGGCCTTAAAGGCCTCCACCACGGTTTTGCTGGCGAACTCACCCTGTTGCAAACCGCCCATGCCATCGCAAAGAATGGCAAAAACTATATTTCCCCGTTCCGTTCTTCCCTGTTCGAAGAAATAATAGTCCTGGTTGACTTCCTTGACATTTCCCACTGAAGAAACTGCCATGGTGACAAAGTCCATCTCCACTCCTTTCCGTCTATCTTCTTCCCTTTAGTCTTCTCCGCTTAAGCTCCTGTAAGAGGCTTGGGCCGTTGACCAGGCAGGACAATCCCATTAAGCCTGCCACAGTAGCGATGGCGGCATTTCTGGCAAAGTTTTTCTGAGAAATAAGACGAAGCAAAGGATTGTTGGTAATCACGAAGTCGGAAACTTCCTTTCGGCTTTCATTGCCGGCTGCATCTCTTGCTACCACTAAAAGCTTATGCCGTTTTCCCTTTTCTCCGGAAATCTGTAAGGGGAAGCTGTCCTTTGCAACCGCTTCCTGCAAGCTCTTGTCCTTCCAGCTTAGTTCTTCCGTTCCATCCACGGTGGCATCCACCTGCTCCAGCCACAGGTTATCCTGTACGGATAAATCCAAATCTAAAACATCTCCACGGTATACCCCCTGATTGTCCACATTGGAAAGCAGGATTCTGGGGGGTGTTCTGTCGATACCGAAGCGGAGCTCCGCCCCTCTTTCGGTCTGTTCCGTGCTGGCAAGGTTTCCTGCCTTATCCTGAGAGGAAATCTGCAAATGATACAGACCTTCCTTGTCAAAGTTATCCTTCTTAATCAGATAATCTCCCCGATACCATTTTCCGTTTCCGCCGGAGCGAGTAGTCTGATACTCCGCTCCCTCGGAAAGGGCATGCTTCTCCTCATTTCTGTATAAGGTCAAAGCAGAAGATAAAACCTCATCCGCGTTGATTTCCGAAATCAGAATCTCTTCGCCCTCTTTCTGATAGGTACCCTGCAGAGCCTTCGCCCTGTCGGACAGAAGATAGGTGGAACCGAAACGATTTACGGAGAACCAAAGCTCTTCCGTGGTTTCATTTCCCGCCATATCCACAATCTTTGCAAAAAGCCGGTACACATCGTCCGTATCCGGCTCCTCCGGGAAGTTTTGGAAGGAAAGATTTCCCTCTTCTCCCCCTGCGGAGCTTTGGTAAACAATGCCCTCTTTCTCCTCCTGCTTCTGCTTTGGAGACTCGTTTTCCTCCATAGACTTCTGCATAGGAAGATTTAAGGCATCCGTTCTGGCTATGGAAATGCTGCCGCCCTGCTGAGAAGACAGCTCATGCTCTCCATGTACCTCTCCTATCAGCTTTAAGGACAGGGCATCCTGATCCAGATAGCGATCCCCGTAAGAAATCTTGGGACTGACCTCGCCCTTATTGGCAGACTCGTTCAAAATGTCACTAATCGTCAGACTGGGAGCCGTTCTGTCAATGACAAAATGATCCTCCGGATAAGCCAGGGCCTCATTTCCCGCCAAATCCTTCACCCGGATGTTGAACTGATAGTCTCCGTCCTCTTCATAGGAAATGCTTGCCTGATGATGAAGCTCGGAAACCCCACGACCTTCTCCACCGCTAAAGGAAGACAGGGCACTGCCATGTCCCTCTCTGCCGCCATCCTTCAACACGGAATAGTCCACAAGATCCGAACGGAAATTTTTCTCCTCAATGGAAATCTCCGCCCTTCTTCCTTCCTTGTAATAAAACTCATGGTTTGGGGTATTGTTGTCATAGCTTACACTGAGTACAGGGGCTGTTTTATCCACGGTAAAGTCCAAAGCTGCCTGAGTACCCTCTGCATAGACTAGCTCTTCCATGGCATTTCCGGCCAAGTCCTCTCCGGTGATGGAAAGCTGATAGTCTCCGTCCTTATTAAAGTAAATACGGCTTTCCCATCTGGTACTGTCTCCGCTTCCGGAAACCTTTTGGAAGGAATCCCTTTCCACCTCCAAAAGCTTGGCACCCTTTCCCTCTGCCGGGTCTGTAATCAAAATCTTGAAGGCATCCTCTGAGAAGTTTCTCTCCTCTACGGTAATCAGTGCGGTACGGTTTTCCTTAAAATAAAACTCATTTTCCACACGATTGTTGTCGAAAGATAATGTGACTCTCGGTTTTGTAATATCAATGCTAAGACGCTCTTCCTTTACCGTTTGGTTTCCGGCATTGTCCACTGCCTTAATCTTCAGAACCACATCATTGCTGTTGTTGTCCTTAGCCAAAATCGTAAGAGCATGAGCATCCTCATAGGACTTCTTTAAGTCGTTTAACTGAGGCTCTTCCTTGGAAAAATGATAGAGAGAGCCTGCCTGGGTTTCTATACCGTCCCTGTAAACGGTATAGGTCACATCCTTTAAGCCGGCATAGCTGTTTCCGGGGCTTGGCTCCGTTACGGAAATGCCTACCCCCACATCCTTCTTGTAGAGGCCGTTTTTCTCCTCTTCTTTCGGCAAGGTGATATGAATCTCCGGATTCTGCTGGTCTAAAATCACACCGTCAGAGCTTAGGTAATACTGATTTCCGGCCATATCCTTCAGATGGACATAGGTAATAAAGGTCTCGTTGGGAGAGATTTCCTTGGACCAGTAACCATCCTTTGCTTCGCTGGTAACATTCTTAAAGGCAGAACTTGCCTGCAAGTCTGCAAGACTCATCTTCTCCCTTGTTCGAAGAACTTCCACCAGCCCGACACCGCTTAAGTTATCCTCTGCCTGTAAACGAATAACCTGCTTCTTATTGCTGAATCGACCAAAACTGATACGATCCAGGAGCTTGGTCCAAAGGGTTCCGTCCTTGGAACGATCCCAATCACCAATCTTCAAGGCACCTGTGGGGGCTTTTCTGTCCACCACAAAATCAAAGGCAGCCTTGGTATCTCCTACTTCGATGGGAGCATTTTCATTGCCCGCCAAATCCTTGACCTTAAGACTGATATGGTAAATGCCGTCATCAGCAAACTCGACAGGGATGGAAATCTTATTTCCTTCATCCTTCCAGTTCGAAAGGCTCGTCAAATATGCTGCATAATTCCTTGCGGTAGATACCGGATTCCCCGCCTTGTCCTTTACGGAAAAATCCACCTGAAGAGAAGAGAAATCCAAGTGGGCATCCTCGATTTCGATTTTCCCCTTTCTGACTTCTCTAAAGTATTTCTCATTGGCCAGGCCGTCATTGGATAAGGTTAAGCGAATCTTAGGGGGTGTTTTATCCACTACCAAAATGTTGGAGGCGCTGGCGGTTCTTCCGGAAAAATCTGTGGTATGTAAGTTCACCACATATTTACCATCTTCACTTAAGGAAAGCTCCGCCTTATTTAAGGTAGAATCGGAAGCCTTTTCCTTCTTCCAGCTTATATTGTTCGGCCGTATCCTTCTTTCCCCTGTCTCGGAAGAAAGGCTGCTGGAACTTGCCACAGCAGTTCGCCCCTCCACCCTATCCGGGGTAAATATATAAGAAAGATCGGTTGCTGCCGGATTAAAGTTTTCTTCCAGTACATTGGCCTTCAGCTTAACGTCCTTGGCAAAGTACCGTACCTGTCCACTTTCGGAAGGAGGGTCAAAGAAAATCTTGGGATCCGTATGATCCACAGTAATAGCCAGTTCTCCATTCTTCTCCAATCCTAAAGTATTCTTCCATTCTAAAGCATTTCCGGAAGGATCCTTATAGTCAAAGGACAAACGATAATGTCCTTCTTTAGTGAAATTCATTGTCAAATCATTATGTTCCCCATTAGGCATGATTTGTACGAAGGAAGTAGAATTGTCCTTTAATAAGCTCTCTCTTCCATCACTAATGAACGTAGAATTCTTCTTTAAGGTGAGAGCTTCCCTATTGCCCTGCACTCTATAGGAACTTTCTTTGTCTTCTCCATTTCTTCTGCTATAAACCTTCAAAGAAAAATCCTGATCCTCAGGAAAAAAGTTCTTTTCTTCCACATTCAGAGTTAAAAATGCCTTATCTTGAAAATAAAAGTGGTCATTAACTTTCTTACCCTTAGGCTGAAAATCGAAGCTTCCCTTTGGTTTTATTGTATCCACTACCAAATACTTATCGGTTTTAAGAGGCTGATCTTCATTTGTATTGTCTGCGTTATCTATCGCGAAGAATACAATCTTTCCCCTGAATTGAGGATCAATCTTGATTTTTGCAATGGCTCTGAAATCATCCGGTTTGCTAAATCTCTCGTCATTATCCGTAAGCTTGTACAAAGTATTTCCCTGATGAACAATCCCATCACTATCTTGTAGGTCAAAACGATAACAGATGGCAGCCATCCCGGAACGCTCATCCCTAGCTTCTAGTTCCACTTCCAGTGTGTCTTTATAGAAGTCATAGCCCGCAAGGGTTTTGACTCTGGACTCTTTGTCCGTCCTATAGGAAATGGAGATAAGCTTCGGCTTGGTAGTATCAATATTATACTTTTCAAGTACATACGCTTTACCAATTTCTCCGTTAGGTTTCTTGATAAAAAGTTCTCTTCCTTCCAAAGCACCGTCTTTTTCCTCAATTGAAAAGCTTTTTTCCCACTTATTCTTAGTGTCATCCCAAGAATCACTATCGGAAATGCTATCATTTTTTGACTTAGGGGAGAATATTATATTCGTGTTATACCAGCCCTTATCATTAGCTTTCCCTTGCTTATCTATGAAATTAGAGAAGTCCGGATAAACCACATTAATCTCCGCATAAATGGTCTTTGGATCATAATTTCCTGTTGGGTCAACAGATGTAGCAGATATTAGGACAGGACCAACTTTACTGTTTTTAAAAGTAAGGACTCCTGTCTGTGCATTAAAATCAGCAATATCCTCTCCTGCTTCAAGCTTATAACTTACACTCGTGCCTGTAGCGCCTCTGGTACTTACGCGAAAAGAATGTTTCCCTAAAGTCCATCCTCTTTCCTGATTCTCCTTTCCGTAATGCACGGTATACCGGAATACCTTATTCCCTCCCCTTTCTTCTTCACTTGGCTGTCCAAAATCTTTTAAACTAAAGGAAAATTGGTTCTGGTTCCCGGGGGTAATCGTTATATAAATTATCTCCGGTTCAGCCGTATATATTGTTCCATCCTTAGGGTCTACCCAATCATCTACTCTGGCCTCTATTCTAGCCTTTCCAATATGCCTCATTCTTATTATGCGTCTATTTTCATCAAGTTCAATAGAAGCATTTAATTTCGGAGAAACAATAGAGTAGTAAACCTTAGCTTTAAATATTTCATTAATTTCCGGCTGAATCTCTTCACCCTTTTTCAGTGGTATTTTAATATTTTTATTTATAATGATTTCTCCATTAAAGCGTTTTTTTACAACTAAACTCCGACGAGCTTCTAAAGCAGTGTGATTGGCGTCCTCGGGTACTCTGGCGATGATGGTATATCTTCCGGAAGTACCAACTAAAAAAGCAGTAGGATCATAAATCCGAGTTCTATCTCCCCTGGAATTCGCAAGGTAATATTCTATTTGGGGTACAGTTACATCCTCTTCCTCACTGGCCTTTTGATAGTATGCTTCCAAAGGAATAGGATTGCTTTCCCCCTCCTTCAAAATTACATCATTTACCGGAGGAAATACTAAGTTTCCTTGCCACTGCTTTTTCTTTTCTTTATCCAACTGTAGATTTATAGTGTTCTGCAACTTATCCGGTAAATTTCCGTCTGTAATACGTTCTTCATATAAACCATCCGTTTCATATGACTCATTACTGCCTCGTACACGAATCTCTATCGTATAGTTTGTAGTCATATAGTTCGACGGAATTATCTGGGAAATTTTTCCATCTTGATTGGTTTGTCCGGTATAAAATAAAACTTTCTGAACAATTCCATAATCCGGATGTATATCGCTCGAAGGATTAACTTCACTATAATTCGAACTGCTATAATAATGTGGGAATCCGTCACTCTTATCCCAGTTGACTTGTTCTTTAGTATAGTTATCGTCCTGTTCTTTTCCGGAAGTACTGGAGCTAGTCTTTTCGTTACCTTCATCTCCAATAAAAGAAGCTGATACCTTTTCCTCCTCATCTTCATCCATCACGGAAGAAGATAGCACGTTTTCATCTGTCTCTTCTGTCTTTTTTGCATCGATTTTTTTATATACAACAAGCTCTACCTCCACCTTGATTGAGCCGGCTCGTTCTGAGTTATGATCTACAAAGGAAAAATCTAGTTTTGTAACTTTCTCTTTTTCTTGACTCCTCTCTACTTGACTTCCCTCCGCTTTCCATTCTACAGGAAACTGGAAAAGCACTTGTAATATAACAAGGCACAAGGCGACCAACCTCTTTCCTCTCTTCCCAAAGATAAAGCTTTTCATAAATTACTCCTTCTTCCACAAACCGAGACAGAAACATTTCTTCTATCTCGGTTTCTTTGCCTTTTGCATTGTTGAATTTCTGCTTAGAATTACTATTTTTTCTATTTTAGCTTTTCCCTGAAATAGAGTATATAAGCATTTCTATAAAACATAATGGCTGTTTTACTGTTTTTGCACTGCTCCATTCACTACCCATCTTCCTTCCGAATCCACTGTAAAACCATC
This sequence comes from uncultured Oribacterium sp., assembly GCF_902481605.1. Lineage (NCBI taxonomy): Bacteria > Bacillati > Bacillota > Clostridia > Lachnospirales > Lachnospiraceae > Oribacterium > uncultured Oribacterium sp. Next base: position 74,875 of record NZ_CABSXI010000004.1, read on the forward strand.
GGGAGTAGTGGTGTTTCTATAGAGAGCACCTTCATTCTGTCCTTGTGAGTCTAAGTAGTAGCAGTTTCCGTCAATCCACTGCCAACCGGTAAGCATCCTGCCCTTCCAACCGTCAGAGTTTGGGAAAAGATAGTATTTACTGCCGTTTACCTCTATCCAGCCTGTAGCCATATAGCCGGAATCCAGGAAATAGTACCAGTAGGACTTTCCATTATAGGCTTCATAGCCCCAGCTGTTCTTCGGATAGCTTCCGTCCGGTCTTTTATACCACCAGCCCTTTTCATCCTGTATCCACTGGCCTCCGGATAAAGAACGGTCTACGCCAAGTACCTGTCCGGTCAAACTACTGCTGACCTTAAAGCTTCCGGAACCACCACCGGAACTTCCTCCTGAGCTAGCGGAGCCACCACTTGATCCACCGGAACTACTGGAGACAGCTTTAGAGGCAGAACCGGAATTGCCTGTATTGCCGGAATGATTTTCTTTCTTCTCTACTTTTACCGCATCGAAGAAAGGGGAAGTTATTCTTGTAATGGTTGATATATTATGATCGGGGATAACCCTACGGACTTCATAGGGCTCATTATTGACATAAATCTCTGTACCTTGGCCATAAGTATCATCAGTCTCCGACACTAAGAAACGATAGTTATCCACTGTATAATAAGGCTGTATTACATATAGTACCTTATAACGGCCTTCCGGAAAAATTCTGTCTTCTTCCTGCGTAAACCTGAGATTTCCGTTTTTTCCCGCTTCATTCGGATAGCTTTCCAAATAGAGTTTAT
>NZ_CABSXI010000005.1:0-66430 GCF_902481605.1 uncultured Oribacterium sp.
CAGAGAAACTTCCAAGAAGAAGTCCACAGCCCCTGCTCTTCAGAAAGGATTCAATTCCTTAAAGAAGAGAGCAACTACGAACAGCGCTCCTCAGAAGAGAGGTGTATGTACAGCGGTTAAAACTGCTACACCGAAGAAGCCGAACTCCGCACTTCGTAAGATTGCCAGAGTTCGTCTCTCCAACGGAATCGAAGTGACATCCTACATTCCGGGAGAGGGTCATAATCTTCAGGAACACTCTGTTGTTATGATTCGTGGCGGTCGTGTTAAGGATTTACCCGGTACAAGATACCATATCATCCGTGGAACACTGGATACCGCAGGCGTAGCAAACCGTATGCAGGCTCGTTCGAAGTACGGCGCAAAGAAGCCTAAGGCTAAGAAGGCGTAAGTAGTTGCAGGAGCGTGTCGCAAAAGCGACAGCGTAAAACATGGTTTAGACATGGTTATGACGGAAGCATTTGGTCACAATTTCTTTTTAATAAAGTGGATGTGTCCAATTCCGCATGAACTCAGAGGGATAACCGAAAGAGAGTACCGTAGATCTAAATGACATATTTAAGGAGGGAAGTAACGTGCCACGTAAAGGACATACTCTACACAGAGACGTGCTTGCAGACCCGATTTACAATTCCAAGCTTGTAACAAAGCTTGTAAACTCCATCATGCTGGATGGAAAGAAGGGTGTAGCACAAAAAATCGTTTATAGTGCATTTGAAAGAGTAACTGCGAAAGCAGAGAAGGATGCGCTGGAAGTATTTGATGAGGCGATGAATAACATCATGCCCGTTCTCGAAGTAAAAGCGAAGAGAGTCGGCGGTGCAACTTATCAGGTACCGATGGAAGTTAAGCCGGAAAGACGTCAGACTTTGGCGCTTCGTTGGCTTACAGAGTTCTCCAGAAAGCGTTCTGAGAAGACACAGGCGGAGAGACTCGCAAATGAAATCATGGATGCGGCAAACAATACGGGTGCTGCAGTAAAGCGTAAAGAGGAGATGCATAGAATGGCTGAGGCCAATAAGGCATTTGCTCATTACAGATTCTAATAGGAGGAAAGACATTGGCTGAAAGACAGTATTCCCTTGAGCACACAAGAAATATTGGTATCATGGCGCATATTGACGCCGGTAAAACAACACTTTCCGAGCGTATCCTCTATTACACCGGTGTAAACCACAAGATTGGAGAAACCCACGAAGGTAGTGCTACCATGGACTGGATGGAGCAGGAGCAGGAGAGAGGTATCACCATTACTTCCGCTGCAACCACTTGCCACTGGATTCCTGAAAAGGAGCACAAGAAGATTAAAGGGGCACCGGAATATAGAATCAACCTTATTGACACCCCAGGACACGTAGACTTTACCGTAGAGGTTGAGCGTTCTCTTCGTGTTTTGGACGGCGCAGTAGGTGTATTTGACGCAAAGAGCGGTGTAGAGCCTCAGTCTGAGAACGTATGGCGTCAGGCAGATACCTACAATGTACCTCGTATGGCGTTCATCAACAAGATGGACGTTGTGGGAGCGGATTTCTTCCACTCTGTTCAGACTATCGTAGATCGTTTGGGTAAGAACTGTATCATTACCCAGGTTCCGATGGGAAGAGAAGACACCTTTAAAGGAGTAATCGATCTCTTCGAGATGAGAGCTTACTTCTACAAGGATGACAAGGGTGAAGATATCGAGATCACAGATGTTCCTGAAGAGTTCAAGGACTTGGCTGAGGAATATCGTGAGAAGTTAGTAGAGCAGATTTCCGAGTTGGATGATGACCTTATGGAGAAATACCTTGAGGGAGAAATTCCAAGCGAGCAGGAATTAAAGGCAGCCCTTCGTAAGGGTACCATTGCAGGACAGGCTATTCCTTGTCTTTGTGGTACTGCTTACCGTAACAAGGGTGTACAGAAGCTTTTGGATGCGGTTATTGATTTCTTACCTGCACCGACAGACGTTCCCGATATTCAGGGAACCGATATGGATGGAGAGCCTGACAGCAGACCTTCTTCCGACAGTGCACCTTTCGCTGCTCTGGCATTCAAGATTATGACTGACCCCTTCGTTGGTAAGTTGGCATATTTCCGTGTGTATTCCGGAACATTAAAGACCGGTTCTTATGTTCTGAACTCCACAAAGGAAAAGAAGGAAAGAGTTGGACGTTTGCTGCAGATGCACGCAAACAAGAGAAACGAGTTGGATGAGGTATTCTCCGGAGATATCGCTGCGGCAGTAGGATTTAAGCTTACTTCCACAGGAGATACCATCTGTGATGAGCAGCACCCCATCATCCTCGAGTCCATGGAATTCCCGGAGCCTGTTATCTCTGTGGCTATCGAGCCTAAGACTAAGGCTTCTCAGGGTAAGATGGGTGAGGCTTTGGCAAAGCTTGCCGAAGAAGATCCTACCTTCCGTGTTAGAACCAACGAGGAAACAGGACAGACCATCATCTCCGGAATGGGAGAGTTGCACCTTGAGATTATCGTAGACCGTCTCCTTCGTGAGTTTAAGGTAGAGGCAAACGTTGGTGCTCCCGAGGTTGCTTACAAAGAGACTTTCACAAAGCCTGTTGATGTGGAAGGAAAGTACATTCACCAGTCCGGTGGTTCCGGTATGTACGGACACTGTAAGGTTAAGTTCGAGCCTATGGATCCAAACGGAGAAGAGCTCTTCAAGTTCCAGTCTACCGTTGTGGGTGGATCTATTCCTAAGGAATACATCCCTGCAATCGAGAAGGGTATTCGTGAAGCTGCCAATTCCGGTATTCTTGCAGGATTCCCTGTACTGGGTGTTAATGCAAACGTTTATGACGGATCTTACCACGAGGTCGACTCTAATGAGCGTGCCTTCGAGTTTGCAGGATCCATTGCCTTCAAGAACGCTATGCAGAAGGCAGATCCAATCCTTTTAGAGCCTATCATGAAGGTGGAGATTACTACACCGGAAGAGTATATGGGTAACGTAATCGGAGACGTAAACTCTCGTCGTGGTAGAATCGAGAGCATGGAAGACATCCCTTCCGGAAAGCAGGTTAATGCCTACGTTCCACTGGCAGAGATGTTCGGATATGCAACAGACCTTCGTTCCAAGACACAGGGTAGAGCAAACTACTCCATGTTCTTCGAAAGATATGAGAAGTGTCCTAAGAACATTCAGGAGAAGGTACTTGCGGACACAAAGAAGTAATAGAATCACGTAGGAAAAAGAATGCATTTATTCCATAGAAAAACTTAACTATGGGATAGAAAAAAGAAGATTTAACAGGCCTTTTCTGTAGCCCTTTAGACTACAGAAAAAGGCTTGCTTTCAAGGAAAACTAATGATAAAATCATGGTCACTGGGTTCTTTTTCGGACGAACTTGGGATGTACTGCAATTCGCATGCTATGCATGCGTTGGTGCTTGGCATGATTTTCGTTGTATTACATTTATTAGGAGGGTATTGAAATGGCAAAGGCGCATTTTGAGCGAACCAAACCACACTGTAACATCGGAACTATCGGACACGTAGACCACGGTAAGACAACTCTTACAGCTGCTATTACCAAGGTTTTAGCAGACCGTGTAGCTGGTAACACAGCAACAGACTTCGCTAACATCGATAAGGCTCCGGAAGAGAGAGAAAGAGGAATCACCATCAACACCTCTCACGTTGAGTACGAGACAGAGAAGAGACACTATGCTCACGTTGACTGCCCGGGACACGCCGACTATGTTAAGAACATGATCACCGGTGCTGCTCAGATGGATGGAGCTATCCTCGTAGTAGCTGCTACTGACGGTGTTATGGCACAGACAAGAGAGCACATCCTTCTTGCACGTCAGGTAGGTGTTCCTGCTATCGTTGTATTCCTGAACAAGTGTGACATGGTTGACGATCCAGAGCTTCTTGAGCTTGTAGAGATGGAAGTTAGAGAGCTTCTTTCCGAGTATGAGTTCCCTGGAGATGACATCCCTGTAATCAAGGGTTCCGCATTAAAGGCTCTTGAAGATCCTAAGTCCGAGTGGGGCGATAAGATCATGGAACTTATGGATGCTGTAGATAGCTATATCCCGGAGCCGGCTCGTGAGACTGATAAGCCTTTCCTTATGCCTGTTGAGGATATCTTCACCATCACAGGACGTGGAACTGTTGCTACCGGTAGAGTAGAGCGTGGAGTTCTTCACGTATCTGATGAAGTTGAAATCGTTGGAATCAACGAGGAGACTCAGAAGTCCGTTATCACCGGTATCGAGATGTTCCGTAAGCAGCTTGATGAGGCTATGGCAGGAGATAACGTTGGTCTTCTTCTTCGTGGTATCAACCGTGACCAGATCGAAAGAGGACAGGTTATTTGTAAGCCGGGTTCTGTAAAGTGCCACAAGAAGTTTACCGCTCAGGTTTACGTATTAACAAAGGATGAAGGTGGACGTCATACTCCTTTCTTCACCAACTACCGTCCACAGTTCTATTTCAGAACAACTGACGTAACCGGTATCTGCATGCTGCCAGACGGCGTAGAGATGGTTATGCCCGGTGATAACACTGAGATGGAAGTAGATCTTATTCACCCAATCGCTATGGAAGAGGGACTTCGTTTCGCTATCCGTGAGGGTGGAAGAACTGTAGGATCCGGAAGAGTTGTTAAGATTCTTGAGTAATTAGAAAGAATCTCTAAACGAATCTTTAAGAAAAGCGTGTTTCGTAAGGAACACGCTTTTTTGCTGTATTTTTTACCTAAAGTGCGTTATGATAGAAAAGTTAAACTGAACAAAGATAGGACAAAAAATATGGGAAAAAATCTTGATACTTTAGATGATGTAAAGAAAATGTTGTCGAAAAAAAGTCGAGAAAAGATTATTTTAAAGAAAAGAAATCAACGACAGAGAAAACTGCATAAGATTCAGAAAAAGAGAAGGGATTTCCATGAGCAATCCTTTTTTCTGATACCGATTATTGTCTTGGTTTTGATTGTTCTGATTAAAATATTGGAAGCTTTTGGCTTCGGCGCATCACCCTATCAGGAGAAAGCAAAGCCGAAGGCCAGCACTTCTACCATTGTCAGTTCTTCAGATGTGGAAGAGGATACAGATCAGACTTTAGCGGAATACAATGATGATGTGTTGGTAAAATTTTTCCAGGAGTATTTTCAAGCAAAGCTTGCTGCGGATGTGGATACGCTTTATCGCCTTAGCGGTGTGGAAAATCAAAGCAAGGAGCAAAGAGAAAGGTTACAAAAGCAGCTGAAAACCCAAGCTGGATACATTGAAGCCTATGACAATATAAAAACCTACGCGGTTCCGGGTATAGGAGAGAATGAAAAGCTTATTTTCTTGCAGTATCAGGTACATTTCCGAAGGGCGAAAACTCCGGCACCGGCTTTGATGTACTGCTATATGCGGGTAAATGACCAGAATTCCTTTGAGTTGGTGGAAAATAAAACTCCGGAGCAAACAAAATTTATTCATGCCTATATTGCCACCCATGCCAATGTGCAGGATTTAATCAACGCGGTGGATTCTCAGCTTTTAGAGGCTCTGTCTTCAGATTCTCGACTGGCTGTTCTTTATGATGCCTTCCAGACCGGAAGAATCTATACCCAGGATCAGGCCTCCATTGATTCCGAGGTATCTCTTTTAGAGGTAAATGATGATGGGCCGGCTGCGGTTACAGAATCCGATGGCAGTGTTTCCCTGTCTCCCGGTGGGGAAGCAAGTTCTTCAGCTTCCGAAAACCCTGTATCGGCGGAAAATGCCGGTGGAGACACTTTAGCAGATGCCGGTACAGAAACAACAGCTACGACAAGCTCAGAAGGAGCTACAGAAAGTACGACTGCCGGTAACGGATAGATGACCTGGCAGATATAGTCTTTATCCAAAGAAATAGTATAGCTAAAGTATTACCATCCGGTAACGGATAGGAGATAGAGTTACAGAAGGGAATTCCATGAATACCAAGGACTTTTATTATGATTTACCGGAGGAATTGATTGCGCAGGACCCCCTGCTAAATCGTTCCTCCTCCCGACTTATGCTTTTAAATAAGGAAACGGGAGAAATCGAGCATAAGCATTTTTATGATATCCTGGACTATTTGCATCCGGGAGACTGTCTGGTTTTAAATGAAACCAAGGTAATTCCGGCAAGGTTATACGGTGTGAAGGAAGATACCGGAGCACAGGTTGAGGTGCTTTTGTTGCATCGGAAAGATAAGGAGCACTGGGAGTGTCTGGTAAAGCCCGGAAAGAAGCTAAAGCCCGGCGCAAGGATTTCCTTTGGGGATGGAAGACTGAAAGCGGAGATAGTAGATATTTTAGAGGAGGGAAACCGGCTGATTCGCTTTGAATTCAGCGGAATTTTTGAAGAGGTATTGGACCAACTGGGAGAGATGCCTCTTCCCCCTTATATTACCCATAAATTAGAGGATAGAACCCGTTATAATACCGTCTATGCTAAAGAAGAGGGCTCTGCGGCAGCCCCTACGGCGGGACTGCATTGGACAAAAGAATTACTGGAGCAGTGTGAGGCTAAGGGGGTTGAGATTCTTCGCATCACCCTTCATGTGGGCCTTGGTACCTTCCGGCCGGTGAAAATGGAGGAAGTGGAGAAGCATCACATGCATTCCGAGTATTATTCCGTTTCCCAAGAGGTTGCGGAGAAGATAGAAGCCTGCAAGAAAAGAGGAGGAAGGGTGATTTGCACCGGAACCACCTCTTGTAGAGCCCTGGAGTCTGCCGCAAGAGAAAGCGGAAAAATAGAAGCCAAGTCCGGCTGGACAGACATTTTCATTTATCCGGGATTTGAATTTAAGGTGATGGATGCCTTGATTACCAACTTCCATTTGCCGGAATCCACCCTTCTTATGCTGGTGTCCGCATTGTCCAGCAGGGAGAAGATTTTGCATGCCTACGAAGAGGCGGTAAAGGAAAAGTATCGTTTTTTCAGTTTTGGAGATGCCATGTTTATTCATTAGGAATAAGGGGGAAGAATGCGTATCAATAAGTGGCTCAGTGCCATGGGAATTTGTTCCAGAAGAGAGGCGGACCGTTATATTTCCGAAGGCAAGCTTTTGGTAAACGGAGAGAAGGCAAGCCTTGGCATGGAAATCATGGGAAAAGAGGAGATTCTTTTAGACGGGAAGCTTATTTCCGGCAAGGGGCATAAGAAGGAAAAGCCCAAGCCGGTACTCTTGAAATACTATAAGCCAAGAGGCATTATCTGTACCACAGGAGAGAAAGACAGAGGGAAAAATGTCATTGAGGCCATCGGTTATAAGGAAAGAATCTATCCGATCGGTCGCCTGGATAAGGACTCTGAAGGCTTGTTGCTTTTGACCAATCAGGGAGATCTGGTTAATCAAATCAATAAAGCCAGCGGCTATAAGGAAAAAGAATATATTGTTTCTGTGGATAAGCCGATTACTAAGGAATTTTTACAGGAAATGTCCTCCGGGGTTTACCTTCCGGAACTGGAAAGAAGCACCAGACGGGCAGTGCTTTGGCAAGATCCGAAGCTACCCAAGGAGATTCAGCGGAAGCAGTTCCACATTGTCTTAACGGAAGGCTTAAATCGCCAGATTCGAAGAATGTGCGAAGCCCTTGGCTATGAGGTGACTCGCTTAAAGCGTATTCGGGTGATGAATATAGAGCTGGGAAAAATGAGACCCGGAGAATATTTCGAAATCAAGAGAGAAGATTTAGAGTTTTTTGAGGGAAGCCTGCAACGCAAAGGATGATGGTTCGGAGAGTGAAGAGCAATAGGCTGAGAAGTGAAGAGGACGGTATGGGGAGTCAAGAGAATAGCAAGATAGAAGAAGATAGCAAAATAGAAGAAAATAGCGGATTGCAAGAAGCCGATAAGCAGGATAGTATTGCCCGAATGAAGGAGTTGATTTCCTTTTTGAATGAGGCGGCTAAGGCCTATTATCAGGAGGGAAGAGAGATTGTCTCCAACTTAGAGTACGACAAGGCCTATGATATTTTGCTGAGTCTGGAAAAGGAGAGCGGCGTGGTACTTTCCGGAAGTCCCAGCCAAAATGTAGGCTATGCGGTGGCTACCGCTCTCCCCAAGGAAACCCATGAAACGCCTATGCTTTCTTTGGATAAAACCAAGTCAGTAGAGGATTTGCAAAGCTTTTTACAGGGGCAGGAGGGAATTCTTTCCTGGAAATTGGACGGATTAACCATCGTTTTGCATTATCAAGAGGGAAAGCTTGTAAAGGCGGTAACCAGAGGAAACGGTATCGTAGGAGAGCTTGTTACGGAAAACGCCAAGACCTTCCAAAATTTGCCATTACAGATTCCTTTTAAGGGACGTCTTGTGGTGCGAGGAGAGGCCTTTATTTCCTATTCCGATTTTGAAAGAATTAATGAAGAGCTTCCGGAGGAGGGAGCCAAATACAAAAACCCCAGAAATCTTTGCTCCGGTTCCGTTCGTCAGCTGGATCCGAAGGTGACGAAGGAAAGAAGGGTGCAGATTTCTTTGTTTAGCCTAGTGCTTGCGGAGGAAGCGGGAAAAGCTCCGGATTTTCATAACCAACATGAGGAAGAGTTCCGTTTTCTGGAAAAGCAGGGATTTTCCGTGGTACATAGAAAAATGGTTAACGCTGAAAGTATCCAAGAAGCGGTGGCGGAATTTTCCAAGCTGATGCCGAAAAATGACTTCCCCTCCGATGGGTTGGTGCTTTTATATAACGATATCGCCTATGGAGAAAGTTTGGGAAGAACCGCCAAATTCCCCCGGAATGCCATTGCCTTTAAATGGCAGGACGAGGAGGAAAGCACAAAGCTTCTTTCTGTGGAATGGTCTCCCAGTAGAACGGGCTTAATTAACCCTGTGGCTATCTTTACGCCGGTGGAGCTGGAGGGCACCCTGGTCAGCAGAGCCAGCCTTCACAATATCACTTATTGCGAGGACTTGGCCCTTGGTATCGGAGATGAAATCACGGTTTATAAGGCAAATATGATTATCCCCCAGATTGGGGAAAACAAAACAAAGTCCGGGAATTTGGAGATTCCCAAGCACTGTCCTGCCTGTCAGGGAGAAACCAAGATTGTTAAGGATCGGGAAACCAAGATGCTCTACTGCACAAATCCCCATTGCCCGGCAAAGCGGATTAAGCAGTTTGCTCTTTTTACCAGTCGAGATGCTTTGAATATTGAGGGGCTTTCCGAGATGACCTTGGAAAAATGGCTGGGTAGAGGCTTTATTCAAGAATTCCCGGATCTTTTCTCCTTGGAAAAGCATAGGGAAGAAATCATCGGCATGGAGGGCTTTGGCCTAAAGTCCTTTGAGAAAATACAGGAAAATGTTGAGAAGGCTAAAATCTCCAATCTGGGCAGGCTTCTTTATGGCCTGGGGATAGAGGGAATCGGCGTCAGTAACGGCAGAATGTTGGCAGAGGCCTTTTCCCAGGATCCCTACAAGCTGATGGATGCCACGAAAGAAGAAATTCTTCAGGTGAAGGGCATTGGGCAGGTTTTGGCGGATAGTATTGTAGAGTATTTTCAAGAGAAAGAAAATCAAAGGATTATTTTAGAGCTTCTTTCTATTTTACATTTGGAAAAGGAAGAGAAGGAAGAGAAGAGCGGAATCAGCGGAAAGCATTTCGTGATTACCGGCTCGGTTCATCATTTTCCCAATCGAAAGGCTTTGGAGGAGGAAATCCGAAAAGCCGGCGGACAGTGCAGTTCTTCCGTGTCTCAAAACACGGACTACTTAATCAACAATGACAGCACATCCGGAAGCAGTAAGAACAAGAAGGCTAAGGAACTGGGGATTCCGATTCTAACAGAGGAAGAGTTCTTAAAGCTTTTGGAGGCTTAGGTTTTGCCGTTCAAGAAAGGCAAGAGATAGTGAAGAAATTGCAGGGATAGTGAAGGGATTGCGGGGATAGCGATGAGCTTCTGAGCTGCTATATTTGAGACTTAAAGTGCCGGAAGATAGGGCGCGTATCATAAAAGGGAAGGACAGAGAATGGAAAACTATGATTTATATTTTCCCCACCTGGGAATCGGCATTGAAAAATTACAGAACAGTATCTCAGTTTTTGGTTTTTCTATAGCTTTCTATGGCATCATTATCGGAATCGGAATGCTTCTGGGGATGTCGGTGGCATCAAGGGATTATGCCAAGCATGGCCACAAGGTGGAGGATATTCAGGACTTTGCCTTGATTGTAATTGTTCTGGGAGTCATCGGCGCCAGGCTCTACTATGTGATTTTCGAGTGGGAATATTATTCCAAGCATTTGCTGGAGATACCCAATATTCGTCAGGGAGGATTGGCGATTTATGGCGGCGTACTGGCGGCTATTGCCACCTGTATAGGCTTTTGCAAGAAAAGAAAGCTGAACTTTCTGCCGATGGCGGATTCCGGTGCTATCGGATTGATTTTGGGGCAGGCCATCGGCCGTTGGGGCAATTTCTTTAATGCGGAGGCCTTTGGGGGATATACAAATTCCTTACTGGCCATGCGGATTAAGGAAAGCATTGTGAATCCGGGGATGCTGAACAGTGATGTGCTCTCGAATTTGCAGTATATTTCCGGCGTATCCTATATTCAGGTGCATCCCACATTTTTCTATGAGAGTATGTGGAATCTCTGTGTTTTTCTTTTTCTTTATAACTACTCGAAAAGAAAGAACTATGACGGACAGATTTTCCTCTTTTACTTAATGCTATACGGCTTTGGACGCTTCTTTATTGAAGGGCTTCGGGCGGACTCCCTGATGTTCTTCGGAACCGGCATTGCGGTTAGTCAGATGCTTTCTTTGCTTTTGTTTGTGATCAGTATCATCGCCCAGGTCATCCTTTATGCTAAAAAGAAGGGGAGCCTGTAAATACTTGCTTTGGAGGACTTCATGAAACATATCATTATCGGAACCGCCGGACATATCGACCATGGTAAAACGTCTCTTATCCGTGCTTTAACCGGAAGAGAGACGGATCGCTTAAAGGAAGAACAGGATCGGGGAATTACCATTGAGCTGGGCTTTACCTGGTTTGACTTAAAGGACGGTACCCGCTGTGGTGTTATTGATGTACCGGGACATGAGAAATTTATTCAGCAGATGGTTTCCGGGGTTTGCGGTATGGATATGGTGCTCCTGGTGGTGGCGGCGGATGAGGGCATTATGCCCCAGACCAGAGAGCATTTGGATATTCTATCTCTCCTTGGTATTGAGAATTGCATTGTGGTGCTGACCAAATGCGATTTGGTGGATGAAGACTGGATTTCCATGGTGAAAGAGGATATTCGGGAGGAATTCCGGGGCACTATGCTGGAGAAGGCTAAGATTGTGGAGGTGTCCACGAAAACAGGTGCGGGAATCGATAGCTGCAAGGACGCTATTTTGGAAATGGTGAAAACTCTTCCGGAAAAAAGCCCCAGCGGTCTTCCAAGACTCCCCATTGACAGGATCTTCAGCCTGCAGGGCCTGGGAACCATTATTACCGGTACCTTGATTTCCGGAACTTTGACAAAGGGGGATGCGGTGGAGATTTATCCTAAGCGTCTTCCGGTGCGCATCCGAAATATCCAGGTTCATGAACAGGATGCGGAGCAGGCGGTGGCAGGACAGAGAGTGGCCTTGAACCTTACAGGATTAAAGAAGGGCGATATCAAGAAAGGTGCTGTACTGGCTCGGGAAAACAGCTTTGAAAATACCAAGCTTTTGGATGCCAAGGTGCGCATTCTCCCCTCCACACAAAGAACTATTAAAAACAGAGATAGACTGCATTTTCTGACCGGTACCGCAGAGCTGCTTTGTCGTATTATTCTTCTGGACAAAGAGGAGCTTGAGGCAGGGGAAGAGGGATACTGTCAGATTCTTTTAGAGCAGGAAATGGTTTTTGCCAAAGGGGATCCCTTCCTTCTTCGGTTTTACAGTCCTGTGGAAACCATTGGCGGAGGCACTGTTCTGGAGGCCAATGCCAAGAAGAAAAAACGTTTTCGGGAAGAGGAAATTGATGCCTTAAGACGAAAGGAAGAGGGCTCCTTGGAGGAGACTTTGGAGACTTATTTCCTGGAAGCAAAATTTGGTGCCGGCCTAAAGGAGGCGGGAAAAGACCTTTCTTTGGAAAATGAGGAATTGCTTCCCCTTGTGGAGGAGCTACGCGGTAACGGAAAGCTTTGTGAGCTTCCTTTGCAGCAGGGAACAGTTTATCTTCATGGAGACAATAAATTTTATTGGGAGAGTAAATGTAAGGAAGAGTTGGAAAAATTCCGAAAAGCCCATCCCTATCGTATCGGCATGGCAAAGGCGGAATTACGGGAAAAGTTATGGAAAAAGGGCAATGCCAAGGTCTTTGATGCCCTGCTTTCTCTCCTTCCCGAGCTGCAAACTAAGGGAGATCTGCTCTATCTTTCCTCCCAAGAGGATTTTAAAGACGCAAATTATCAAAGTATAGAAAAATCTATTTTAACGACTCTGGAAAATGCCGGCTATCAGCTCTTAAAATTGGAAGAGCTGGAAAGAGGAAAGGCCAAGGAAGAAGATTTTCAGGACATTTTGCAGAATACCGTAGTGGAAGGAAGAGTGGTGAAGGTAGGAGAGGATCCTGAGCTTTTGATTCTTTCACAGGATTTGGAGAAGGTTAAGGCTTGGGTATTGGAATATTTTCAAAAGGAAGAAGTCCTGGGTATTGCCACTCTTAAGGATGCATTTTCTACCAGTAGAAAATGTGCAAAAGCCATGATTCAGTATTTTGATCGGGAAAAAATCACGAAAAAGGTTTCCGGAGAATCGGAGCGTGTGGCGGGGCCCGCTGCAAAATAAGAAGGGAGCGCAAGGTGAAAAAACTACTGATTTACGGAGATTCTATCAGTTACGGCTATCTTCCCAATGAGAAGCATCAGGACCTGCGCTTGCCCTTGGAAGAACGGTATTATTATACCTTGGAACAGGCGTTTCCCGACTATTCCCTTCTGGTGGAAGCAAAGGTGGGGCGATGCATTCCGGAGCTTCCCTTTGAGTGGGAGGACTTGAAGAAAGCCTGCGAGGGTTTTGGGCCTGAAGATAGAATGATTCTTTTTCTGGGAATCAACGATTACTTAAGCTTTGGAAGACCTGACGGAGAGAGAGTCATCAAAAGGTTGGCGGAATTTTTTGAGGATTGTCCTCGCTACGGGATTCCCTTCCCGAAGGAGCATATCCTGTATATCGCCCCTCCCTCTCTGTCCTTTCCAGGAGACCGTTCTTATGAAGCTTTTTCTACCTTGGACGGAAAATGGGATGCTTCCCTAAAGGCCTTTTGCAAGGAAGAAGGAATACTATGCTTTAGTCCCTTTGATTTAGCCCTTCCCCGCTTTCCGGATCGGGTGCATCTTCTTCCGGAAGGGCAGATTATTCTGGGAGAAGTGCTTTTGAAATTTATAAAGGAAAAAGATTTTTTGGCGTAATAAGACGAATTAGAGCTGTAAAGAATCAAAATAATCTAGTGCAAACGATTTTGATTCTTTATGGCTTTTTTTTATTCATAACGAGTATAGCTTGCAAAGCGTGCGATATCTCGTTGAGTTCTTGTTAAACTGCATGGGAGATAGTTGTTTAAAATTTTGGAAAACTTTAAAAACTGTACAAAATAGCAGGAAAAATTCAGCAAATAGGACTAAGCATATAGAAATTTACTATATAAAGTCGGAAAAAATTGCTATAGAGCAAAATTCTGGATAAAATATTCACAATCAAACATTTTTCTTTAATGAAAAGGAGAAAAGCCATGAGTGTTTTACAGGATTTTATTGGAAAAGGAAATACGTTCCTTTGGAGCTTTCTGCTGATCTTCCTGCTGTGTGGAACCGGAATCTACTACACGATTCGCCTGCGTTTTATTCAGCTAAGACGCCTTGGAGAAGGATTTAAGTTGGTTTTCGGACACTTTTCCTTAAAGGGTGAGAAGCATGAAAAAGGAGAGATGTCACCCTTCCAGGCCATTGCGACTGCGATTGCGGCCCAGGTAGGAACCGGTAATCTGGCAGGTGCTGCAACAGCGATTGTCAGCGGCGGCCCGGGTGCAATTTTCTGGATGTGGGTTTCCGCATTTTTTGGAATGGCAACCATCTATGGCGAGGCTGTGTTGGCTCAGGTGTATAAAGAAGAGAAGGATGGCGATATAACCGGAGGTCCTGTATATTACATTAAGGCTGCATTTTCCGGTGCACTGGGTAAGGTTTTGGCCGGACTCTTTGCGGTATTCATCATCTTGGCTTTAGGCTTTATGGGAAATATGGTGCAGTCCAACTCTATCGGTGCAGCGTTCCAGGAAGTCTTCCATATTATGAACTTTGAAATTCCTCCTATAGCTATCGGTGTCTTTGTTGCAGCGATTGCAGCCTTCATCTTCCTTGGCGGAACCAAGAGACTGGCAGCTGTACTGGAGAAAATTGTTCCGATTATGGCAGGCGTATATATTCTGGGTGCGGTAGTCTTTATCCTTATGCATATCACCGCTTTGCCGGGAGCATTGGCATCTATCTTTATCGGTGCTTTTAATCCTCAGGCAGTAACCGGTGCGGCACTTGGTATCACTATTCGTCAAGCTATTCGTTTCGGTGTTGCAAGAGGACTCTTCTCTAACGAAGCTGGAATGGGTTCCACTCCTCATGCTCATGCCAGAGCAAAGGCGAAGTGCCCGGATGATCAGGGACTTTGCGCTATGGTTTCCGTATTTATTGATACCTTTGTTGTTTTGAATTTTACGGTATTCGTTATTTTAACCAGCGGTATCTATGGACAGCTGGATCCCGCAACCCAGAAGCCTCTGTATACCGGTATTGCTTTAACCCAGAGAGCCTTTGTAGCGGGCTTCGGCAATTTTGGACATTTCTTTGTAGCCATTTGTCTGTTCTTCTTTGCTTTCTCCACTGTTTTGGGATGGCATTTCTTCGGAGCGGTAAACGTACAGTATCTCTTCGGAAAGAAGGCGGTAACTCTTTACTCCCTGATTGTTGTAGCTTGCATTATCATAGGAACTACATTAAGAGTGGACTTGGTTTGGGATATGGCGGACTTCTTTAACGGTCTGATGGTTATTCCGAATGTATTGGCTCTACTTGCTCTATTCCGTGTAGTGAAAGAGCATGTGAAAAAATAAAAGAAATATAGGATGAATAATCCTTTTTTCTAATTCTATTCCTTAAATAGTAGTAAAGAAAAAAGTGCTGCTCGGCAGCACTTTTTTCTTGTGTATTTGTTATGGCTATTTCAGACTTTCGTCTAGGGTAATTTGATTATACCTTGGAGATCTTCTTTTGTGAAATTGGACAATTCCATAAAGCATTGGACTTATAGAAACTTACTATGGATAAGAACGTAATTTTTATAGATTTTTTGTAAAAATCTGACAAAGCAATTTATTGAAATACGGATTCAGGAATATAAAAAATTTTTTGATGGCATAAAAATTATTTTGTAGAAAATACTTATAGAATAAAACAATATATAAAACAATTTTGTTGAAAAACTCTACAAGTGTTGTTAAAATGCTGACAAGCACCATAAATAAGGCATGTTCAGAGAGCGCGAAAGCCACCGAAGAGGCAAGTTGTTGAAAAACGATGAATCTTTCAGGTAAAAGGATGAATATGTTGGGGACTCTGAATCTAATGAAACAGGGGATGCGAGAAATTTCTCGTTCCCCTGTTTTGTGTTCTTAGAAAGGAGAAGTGTAATGAGAACCTTAGTGATTGTTACCAATAACCCTTTGGTGAAGGAAAATGTACCGAAGAAATATCCAAGCGTGAAGATAGAGATTGACTACAAGGAGATTTCCTTCATGGATACCCTTAAGGCGGTACGGGATATGGTACATATGGGAGGAAAGATTCTGACCCATCCTTTGGATGGCTCCATTAAACCCAATGAAACTCCCTACGAATCCGTACTTCTGGACAAGACACCGGAGGAAGGATTTGACATGAAGTCCCTGGATTTGATCGAGTATGCCTTGAATACCTGTGAGAAGTTCGAAGAAAATGAACGAATTCACGAGGAAAAGGTACAGAAGGATTTCCAGACCTTGGACTGGACCCTGCTGGACAGCGGGCTAGAGTCCCTAGTGTTACATTAAGGACATAAAGGAGCAGTTAGGCATTGTGCTTGGCGCTTTTTATGAATCATACTTAAAAGGAGGAAATGAAAGTGAAGCTGGAATTAGGTAAGATTTTCATTAATGACATCCAGTTTGCCGAGAAAACAGAAATCAAAGACCACGTTCTCTATGTATCCAAGAAAGAACTGAGCGAAGTTTTTCTGTCAGAAGAGAAGATTAAAGAAGTGGAATTTGATGTGGCAAGACCTGGTGAATCCGTTCGTATCACACCGGTTAAGGATGTGATTGAGCCAAGAGTAAAGGTAGAAGGAAAGGGCGGCGTATTCCCCGGAGTGGTTGCTCCTGTAGATACCGTAGGATCCGGAAAGACCTATTGCTTAAAGGGAATGGCAGTAATTACTGCAGGACCTATCGTTGGTTTCCAAGAGGGTGTTATCGATATGTGCGGACTTGGAGCAGAGTATACTCCATTCTCCAAGACTGTAAACCTCACCTGTGTATGCAAGCCGGTAGAGGGAACAGAGTCCCATGACTACGAGCAGGCTGTTCGTTTGGCAGGCTTGAAGACCGCTGCATTTATTGCAGAGAAGGCTAAAGAGCTTACTCCTGATGAGACTAAGGTATATGAGACTTTGGATCTGATGGAAGGCGCTAAGGCATTCCCGGATCTTCCAAGAGTTGGATATGTTCAGATGCTTCAGTCCCAGGGATTGCTTCATGACACCTATGTTTACGGCGTAGATGCGAAGAAGATTCTTCCCACCATTCTGTATCCGACAGAGTCTATGGACGGCGCTATCATTTCCGGAAACTGCGTATCCGCTTGTGATAAGAACCCAAGCTATGTTCACGAGAACAACCCTGTTATAGAGGATCTTTTCGAAGAGCACGGTAAGACCATTAACTTTGTGGCTCATATCATTACCAACGAGAACGTTTACCTTGCTGATAAAGAGCGTTCCTCCAACCAGACCGCTAAGCTCTGCAAGATGCTTCACTTAGATGCGGTAATCATCACTGAGGAAGGATTCGGAAACCCGGATACCGACTTAATCATGAACTGTAAGAAGATTGAGGCTGAGGGAATCAAGACTGTAATCATCACTGATGAGTATGCAGGAAGAGACGGAAAGTCTCAGTCCTTGGCAGATGCGGATGTGGCAGCCAATGCTTTAGTTACCGGTGGAAATGCTAACCAGCTTATCACCCTTCCGAAGTTGGATAAGGTAATCGGAACTCTGGATTACATGACCAAGATTGCGGGAGCTAGTGATACTACAGTGAAGGCTGACGGTTCCTTGGAAGTAGAAATTCAGGTTATTACCGGTGCTACCTCTGAGGTTGGCTTTAACAAGCTGAGTGCAAGATAAGGAGAAGAAAATGGGAAAATTAAAGGTTGTTCAATATATTAACCAGTTCTTCGCTCAGGTCGGTGGAGAGGATAAGGCAGACTATCCTATGGAGTACCATGAGGGCGCTATGGGACCGGGACTTGCTTTCCAGCAGGCTTTCGGTGATGAGGCTGAAATCGTTGGAACCATCGTTTGCGGAGATAGCTACTTCGGTGAGAATACCGATAAGGTAAAGCCGGAGATTTTAAAGAAGGTTGCTGAGCTTAAGCCGGATTTATTCATTGCAGGTCCTGCATTCAATGCCGGCCGTTATGGATTTGCCTGCGCTACTATTGCTGCAGCAGTTCAGGAAGAGCTTCATATCCCTGTTATTACAGGTATGTATGTTGAGAACCCGGGAGCTGACGAGGCAAAGAGCAAGATTTATATCGTTTCTACCAAGAACAGCGCTGCAGGTATGAGAGATGCTGTGAAGAAGATGGCGCCTCTTGGCTTGAAGCTTGCCAGAGGAGAGAAGATCGGTTCCTCCAAGGAAGAGGGATATATCCCACAGGGAATCCGTGTAAACTTCTTCGAGGAGAAGAGAGGATCAAAGCGTGCGGTAGAGATGCTTTTGGCTAAGATTTCCGGTAAGGAATTTACCACAGAGTATCCAATGCCTTCCTTCGACCGTGTGGCTCCAATGCCCGCTATCAAGGATATGTCTAAGGCTACCATCGCTTTAGTAACTTCCGGCGGTATTGTTCCAAAGGGCAATCCGGACCATATCGAGTCTTCCAATGCTACTCGTTACGGTGAGTACAGCTTAAAGGGCGTAAATGACTTAACAGCAGAGACCTATGAGACTGCTCACGGCGGATATGACCCCAGCTATGCAAATCAGGATGCTGACAGAGTATTACCTGTTGACGTTCTTAGAGATTTAGAGAAGGAAGGAAAGATCGGAAAGCTTTACGATTACTTCTATACTACAGTAGGTAACGGAACTGCAGTCGCTTCTGCTAAGAAGTTTGCTGAGGAAATCGGTGCAAAACTTAAGAAAGACCATGTAGATGCGGTCATTCTTACCAGCACGTGAGGAACCTGTACACGTTGCGGTGCAACAATGGTAAAAGGTATCGAAGCAACAGGAATTCCTGTAGTACACATTTGTACAGTTACACCTATCTCTATGACAGTAGGTGCTAACCGTATCGTTCCGGCAATCGCTATTCCTCACCCACTGGGAAATCCGGCTATGAAACCGGAAGAGGAGAAGGCTCTGAGAAGAAAGATTGTAGAGAAAGCTTTAAAGGCTCTTTGCACAGAAGTTTCCGATCAGACTATTTTCAAGTAAGCTTGTGTTTTATAAAAACACTGCGTAATACTCATTCTTCAGGGCAGAGACCCTGCCCTGAAGAAATTTTTATAAGGAATATAAATCGAACACTATAACAATTATTTATTGTACTTTGAATTTTTTTATCTCTAAAAAGAGAGAAAGCTATTGAGAAAGAAAAGCTGTTTTTGTTACCATAACAAAGACCATTCCTATCGGCTACACACAAGATAGACGTAGTCTGTTTTGTATAATCATACATTATTAATATCTAAAGGAGAGAAAAACCATGTCCAAGATTTATGACGTGCTTATTCTGGGAGCAGGTCCCGGAGGATTGGCTGCAGGTCTTTATGCAGGAAGAGCCAGACTTTCCACCTTGATTGTGGAGAAGGGACAGGATGGCGGACAGATTGCCATTACCGATTCTATAGAGAACTATCCCGGACAGATTGTGGAAGGCGAATCCGGTCCTTCTCTAATTAAGAGAATGACTGAGCAGGCAGAGCATTTTGGCTGCGAAAGAGCCCATGATACCATCAAGGCTGTAGAATTGGACGGAGATGTTAAAAGACTCATCGGTACCAAGGAGACCTACGAGGGTAAGACTCTGATTATTGCCACAGGAGCTAATCCACGTCCAATCGGATGTAAGGGAGAGAAGGAATTCTTAGGAAAAGGCGTTTCCTACTGTGCAACCTGTGATGCCAACTTCTTCGAGGATCTTCCCGTATTTGTAGTAGGCGGCGGAGACTCTGCGGTGGAAGAGGCTATGTATTTGACAAAGTTTGCAAGCTCCGTTACTCTTATTCACAGAAGACATGAGTTGAGAGCGGCAAAGTCTATTCAGGAGAGAGCTTTCCAGAATGAGAAGCTGCATATTATGTGGGATACCGTAGTAGAAGAGCTGTCCGGAGATGATATTCTTCAGAAGATTAAGGTAAAGAATGTGGTTACCGGAGAAGAGCAGGTATTGGAAGCCAGCGAAGAGGACGGAATGTTCGGAATTTTCGGATTTATCGGCAGAATTCCTACCACAGAGATTTTCCAGGAAACCAATCTGGAAATGGATGACAGAGGATATATCCCTACAGACGAAGATATGCACACCAATATTCCCGGTGTTTTCACCGTTGGAGATGTACGTGTAAAGAGTCTTAGACAAGTGGTTACTGCTGCTGCGGATGGTGCTATTGCAGCCACCCAGGCAGAGAAATATATTAACGAACACAAATAAAGGAGGACAAGATGTTAGAGGTTGATAAGAATACCTTCGAAGAGGAAGTGCTGAAGGCATCCGGCTATGTATTTGTAGATTTCTTCGGAGATGGATGTGTTCCCTGTGCTGCACTTATGCCATTTGTACATTCTTTGGCTGACAAGTATGAGGGTAAGTTAAAGTTCACTTCTCTGAATACTACAAAGGCTAGAAGATTGGCTATCGGACAGAAGATTTTAGGACTTCCCGTTATGGCTATCTATAAGGATGGACAGAAGGTGGAAGAGCTGGTTAAGGATGATGCAACAGAAGAGTCCATCCAGAAGATGGTTGAAAAGTATGTTGCTTTAAACCAGTAAGCAATCGTTTCATTTGCGTATTTGACGAAAGTCATTACGATACATATCTTTAAAGAAAGGAGAGAAAAGATGGCTATTTTAAAGGGTAAAAAAGTTATCATCATCGGTGACCGTGACGGTGTACCAGGACCTGCTATTCAGGCTTGTGTAGAGACCGCCGGCGGAGAAGTAGTATTTGCTTCCACCGAGTGCTTCGTTTGAACGAGCGCAGGCGCAATGGACTTGGAAAATCAAAAGAGAGTAAAGGATTTTGCTGATAAGTTCGGACCAGAGAATCTGGTTGTTGTACTTGGCGCTGCTGAGGGGGAGGCTGCAGGACTTGCAGCTGAGACCGTTACAGCAGGAGATCCTACTTTTGCCGGCCCATTGACTGGGGTCCAGCTTGGACTCACGGTATATCATGTTTGCGAACCAGAGTTGAAGGCAGAGTTTGACGAATCTGTTTATGAAGACCAGGTTAGTATGATGGAAATGGTTTTAGATGTAGACGATATTGTCAACGAAATGAATAGTATTCGCTCTGAATATTGCAAGTACCTTTAAAACCGAGGGAGCTTTTTACGGGCTCCCTTTTTTCTCAAAATTCTTTTCAAAAAAAGTACTAAAAATAGAAAAAGAACTATCTTTTCTTTGGTAAATTTGTAAAACTTAACAATAAATTATGAGGTGATCAAAATGAATAGTGTCATTAAAGGTTCCGGATATTGTTTGGCATATACTCCCGGCTTGATGTTGCAGCACGGCTCCACCATTGTGCAGGAAAGACTGGTAAATCCTGACGGTGAGTTCTTAAAGGAAATGGGAAAGCACGTTCGTAGCTTTGAGGATTGTGTAGCTTACTGGCCAAACCAGGTATATATCGGAAACAAGACTCCCGAGGACTTTGCCAAGGTGGAGTTTCCCTATTTCGATAAGAAGGTAGAGAATGCTAACCGTTATGGTCATTTCGGAGAGATTATGCCGGAGAACGAGTTCCTTCTTTTGGCACAGGCTTGTGACTGCTTCGAGGTTTTCTATCTGGATAAGGACTTCGTAGCAGCAAATAAGGGAGAGCTTGCTAAGGATCCTGTGATTACAGAGGCTATTTTGGCAAGAGTTCAGGAGGGCGTTGAGAACTCCGTAATCAAAGGATTTGTGGATGCTCATGAGGCAGAGCCTCTGTTCTACGAAGGAAAGCTGGTAGGATGCGTAAAGAGAGCCCATGATATTGACGTAAACCTTTCCGCTGAAGTAATGCTGGAGAACTTGATGAACAAGGCAAGCTCCGTTTTGGCTGTTCTTCACTCCTTAAAGTCCTCCAATGTAGACCCCCTTTCCATTGAATATGTTATCGACTGTTCCGAGGAAGCCTGCGGAGATGTAAACCAGAGAGGTGGCGGCAACTTTGCAAAGGCTGTAGCCGAGATTGCAGGACTGGACAATGCTACAGGTTCCGATGCAAGAGGATTCTGTGCCGGACCTTCTCACGCTATGATTGAGGCAGCTTCTTTGGTAAAGGCAGGCGCTTTCCATACCGTACTTGTAATCGGCGGAGGTTGCGTACCTAAGCTTGCCATGAACGGAAAAGACCATGTAAAGAAAGAGCTGCCCATGCTGGAGGATTGCTTGGGCTCCTTCTCCATAGTAGTGTCTGAAAATGACGGTGTTTCCGCAGAAATCAACCTGGATATTATCGGAAGACATACTGTTGGAACAGGTGCTGCACCCCAGAATGTTATCGGTTCCTTAGTGGCTGATCCTTTGGAGAAGGCAGGCCTTACCGTTAATGATGTGGATAAGTTCTCTCCGGAGATGCAGAATGCGGATATTACCAAGCCTGCCGGAGCCGGAGATGTTCCTATGGCAAACTATAAGATGATTGCTGCTCTTGCTGTTAAGAAAGGATGGCTTGAGAAGGCTGATTTGGCAAAGTTCTGTGAGGAGAAGGGTTTGGTGGGATATGCACCTACACAGGGTCATATTCCTTCCGGTGTTCCTTATGTGGGATTTGCTAAAGAAAGCATTGAAAAGGGAGACATGGAGAGAGTTATGATTATCGGAAAGGGATCTCTTTTCCTTGGTCGTATGACAAACCTCTTTGACGGTGTTTCCTTCCTGATTCAGAAAAATACCGGAAAGGGCCAGGACGGAGCAGTATCCGAAGAAGAAATCCGTTCCTTAATTGCGAAGTCCATGAAGGAATTTGCACAGTCTATCTTGGGCGCATAGAAGAAAGGGTGAGAATTATGGCAAAAGAAATAAAAGAGCTCATTGCGGATACCTTTTTGGCTATGGCGGAAGGTTTGGAAACAGGCTCTTTTTCGAAGAAACCGAGAATTGCTTTAACAGGTATGGGCTCGGAGCACGGAGAGGAAAATTCCATGAAGGCTGCCGTGGATGCGGCTAAGGATGGGGTGGACGTACTCTATATCGGTTCTTTGAAAAATGATGCGGTAGAAACCCTTGTGGTGGACAATGATGAAGAGGGACATGACAAGATGGATGCTCTTTTAAAGGAGCATAAGATTGACGGTGCGGTAACCATGCACTATCCCTTCCCCATCGGTGTATCCACTGTAGGAAGAGCCATTACTCCTGCATTCGGTAAGGAGATGTTCATTGCCAATACTACAGGAACCTCCAGTACAGATCGTATTGAAGGAATGGTGAAGAATGCCCTTTACGGAATCATCACAGCCAAGGCTTGCGGAATCAAAGAGCCTACTGTAGGTATTTTAAATGTAGACGGTGCAAGACAGACAGAGAAGGCCTTAAAGAAATTACAGTCCAACGGCTATCCTCTTCACTTCGCAGAGTCCTCCAGATCCGACGGCGGTGCGGTTCTTCGTGGAAATGACGTTCTTAGAGGAACACCGGATGTATTGGTTTGCGATTCCTTAACCGGAAATGTATTGTCCAAGATGCTTTCTTCCTTCAACACAGGAGGATCCTTCGAGGCCCAGGGCTATGGCTATGGTCCCGGAATCGGTGAGAACTATAACCAGCTGGTGATGATTGTTTCCAGAGCTTCCGGAGCACCGGTTTTGGCAAATGCTCTTCGCTTTGCAAGAGACCTGATTAAGGGAAATGTCTTTGCGTTGGCGAAGGAAGAGTTTGCATTGGCAAAGAAAGCCGGCTTAGATGGCATTCTTGCAGAAATCAGAGAGGCAAATAAGCCCAAGGAGCAGGGAGAATCCGTTCCCATGCCGGAGAAGGAGATTGTTACCGCTGCTGTTTACGGCATTGAAGTAACAGATTTGGATGATGCGGTGTTGGAGCTTTGGAAAGAAAAGATTTATGCAGAATCCGGAATGGGCTGTACAGGGCCGATTATCCGTGTTTCTGAAAGCAATTTAGCAAAGTCTGAAGAGATTTTAAGAGCAAAGGGATATATTTCTTAATCTCTCTCGGAGAAGGTACATAACTTTCGGGCTGATCTCTTTCCTTTAGGAAAGGTATAAAGAAGTCTTGGAAAGAAAAACAAAAGGCAGGGGTTTTGCCTATACAATTTGCGCGCAATCCGGTTGTTTTGCGTACAATTTAGTTGTTATAGGCCCCCCCGCCGATTGTATAAAAAGTGCAGCTGTAGGGATGACATACATTCCTTCGGTTACGCTTATTTTTGTACCCAAAAATGAAGGAAAAAGTGACAAAATTCTTATACATAAACAGACTTGTTAAAAAATAAACAAAAAATCTCGTGGTTTGAAACAAAAAATAGTAAGAAATAACTAAAAAATTTCCTCAATATCCGAAAAATAGATTGAATAGTATTTAATTATCGGATATAATGTGGAAACAATATAGAGGACAGTAACAATTAAACATCAGGGGAAAGGAGGAAGAACGAAACTATCAATTTGCTTTACATTCATATTAAAAAATGAATGAATTAAAAGAAAAATAAGGAGTAGAATAATGGAAAAAAAGAGTTTGCAGTTTATGAAAGTGGTTAGCTTCTGTGGAGCTTGCATCGCTTTCTACATTGGGGCCGGATTTGCCACCATGCAAGAGATTATTCAGTACGTGGCTTCTTACGGATCAAAGCTTTGGATTGTCATCGCTGTGAATGCAGCAATCTATATCTATACTGACCTTTCCTTCGCAACAAACGGAAATCGTTTGAAGCTAAAGAGAGGTGGAGATATTTACACCCACTATTGTGGAAAGTATATTGGAAACTTCTTCGACTACTTTTCAGCACTGTTCTGCTATGCCTGCTTTATCGTAATGTGTGGCGGAGCCAATGCCACAGCTGCACAGCAATGGGGACTTCCCAATGGTGTAGGAGCCGTAATCCTTACCGTATTTGTTATTGCTACCGTAATTTTCGGATTGGACGGTGTTATCGAAGCCTTAGGAAAGATTGGACCCATCATCGTATTTTTCATCCTTGTGGTTTCCGTTATCAGTATTTTTAACGGTGCAGGCAATTTCTGGGAGAATTTAAAGGCAGTAGATACCGGAAAGCATGAAATTGTTCAGGTAGGTAACGGTAATCCCTTCCTCTCCGGAGCTTCCTATGCAGGCTTCATGCTTCTATGGTTCGCCAGCTTCCTGGCTGAAATCGGTTCCAAGAACCGGGTAAAGGAAGTAAATATCGGAATGCTTTTCTCTGCAGTGTTTATTATGGGAACCATGGTGATTGCCAGCGTTGCATTGATTTCTCATGTCGATGTAACCAGCCAGGCGGACATTCCCGCTTTAATCTTGGCTAACACCATTTCTCCCGCTTTGGCAAGTATCTTTGCAGTAATCATCTTCTGCGGAATTTACACCACCTCCGTTCCTCTTCTTTGGACCAGTATCGGAAGAATTGAGAAAGAGGGAACCAAGAAGTATAAGCTTTATACCGTAGTATTAGGAATTATCGGTTGCGTTATCGCTTGCTTCTTACCTTATCGTTCTTTGGTAAATGTACTTTACGGATTGAACGGATACCTTGGATTTATCCTTGTAGCGTTCATGCTGGTATACGATATCCGCACAAGAATGAGCAAGAAGGTAAAGGTAGCCGAGGAAGAAGTAGCTCCTGCAGTAGTTTAATACAGGCGCAGGAGGAAGCATCAGCTTTCTTGCAGTATCGGAAATTTTGTTTGAAATCGAGTGTCCCGCATAAATTGCGGGGCACTTTTTTAATAGCTCTTATCTTTCTTTTTCAGGAAATATAATTATTATTTAAGAAAATGTCGGAAATATACTAGCCTTTCTATGCAATTTTCGATAGAATAAGAGAAATATTTTCTGTATAAGGAGTAGAGTATGAGAAGAAAAACATGGATTCCCCTTTTGGCTTCGGCTATGGTTTTGGGGATGAGTTTGACAGCATTTGCAGGAACATGGAAAAGTAACGGTACCGGTTGGTGGTATGAAAATGCAGATGGAAGCTATCTTACCGGTTGGAACTGGGTGGATGGAAATGGCGACGGTATTGCCGAGTCCTATTATTTTCAAAATGACGGCTATCTTCTGACCAATACCACGGTGGAGGGCTATCAGGTGAACGGTGATGGTGCCTGGGTGGTAAATGGAGCCGTGCAAACCAAGTCTACAGGTACTTCCGCAGGAAATGCAGCGACGCAGAATGATACGGTATTTTCCAGATCTGGTTCCAAGAAGGGCCTGGCAACAAGAGATACCCTTTTTGATGCCACTTCCGTGAGAGATCTAGGGGTAAAGCATATCATTTACAACTTTACCAACTACGAGCAAAACTTCATGGACAACTTCCGGAATACTAAGGCAAACGGTGTAAGCGTAACGGCCATTATGCTGAATACGCCGAGAAATAATCCGGAGCCCCAGTCACTTCCTGATGGAATCACAGGACAGGAAGCCCATTACTACGGCTATAATGTTGCCACACAGGCAGGCATCGATGCTACTACCAGACTTGCCAATCGTTTTGCTTCCTTATACAAGGATTCCGTGGATAACTGGGTCATCGGGAATGAGATAAACTATCCCAATGTTTGGAATTTTACACCTCACAGCAGTATAGAGAATTATGCGGATCAGTATGCCCATGCTTTCCGCATTTGGTACACAGCAATCAAGCAGAATAATCCTTCTGCCAATGTGTATATCCCCTTTGACTATGTTTGGACAGAGCATTCTCCTTCCGCAGGCTATTACAAGGCAAAGGACTTGTTGCGTTTGTTAAATGACAGACTTCGGGATTTGGATTACGGTATTGCCTGGCACCCCTATCCGGAAGGACTGGCAGACCCCAATTTTGAGGATGACGGAAAGGCAACAAATAGCGAGAATTCCTTGATTATCAATATGAAGAACTTAAATGTTCTCACAGATTATTTACAGAAGCCGGAATACCTTTCCCCCAGCGGTAAGGTAAGACACCTGATTCTTTCCGAGCAGGGCTTTAATGCCACCAACGAGGACGTGCAGGCGGACCAGATTGCCAAGGCTTATGACATTGCCAAGAACAATCCCTATGTGGAAGCCTTCTTCCTGGCCAGAGAGTATGACCAGCCGGGAGAGACGCACAATGTAGGGGGGGCATTGCAGGAGATGCATTTTGGACTGAAGGATGCCTACGAGCGGGGTGGAAGACCCAGAAAGGCCTATTCCGTATATAAGAGTTTGCAGTAAAACAATAGAATAGATAGTAGAGAAAATAGCTGACGGAAAGATTCCGGTCGGCTATTTTTTTGTCTTGATTTAAATGCCTGTATAAATGAAAAATGGAAATATAACAGAACGAGCTGTAAGCGAAATAAAGCTTGAATTTGCAAATATGTGGGGTCTAAAATATAATCAATCTTGAGTTAAAGTAGAACAAAGGAAATCAGAGGAAAATGTGGAAAGTTTCTATCGGTTCAAGCTGACCCGATAAATGACCCAATAAATGACCCAATAAAATCGGAAGAGAATACAGGAGGTTAACCATGCAAAATTTTGATTATCAGACACCTACAAGATTGATTTTCGGAAAAGACGTGATTAAAGAGCTTCCAGAGGTGATGAAGCAGTTCGGAAAAAGGATTCTGCTGAGCTACGGAGGCGGAAGCATCAAAAAGATTGGTCTTTATGACAAGGTAAAGGAGCTTTTAAAGGACTATGAGATTTATGAGCTTCCCGATATTCAACCCAATCCCAAGTATGATCCCAGCGTTCTTGACGGCGTGAAAATCTGTAAAGAAAAGAATATTGATGTCATTCTTTCTGTTGGAGGCGGAAGTGTTTTGGACTGCACCAAGGCCATTGCCGCAGGGGCAAAGTATGAGGGGGATCCTTGGGATTTGATTACTTATAAGGTAAAAGCCAAGGAAGCACTTCCGATTGTGGATATTATTACCCTTGCTGCGACAGGCAGTGAGTATGATGCGGGAGGCGTAATTTCCAGAACCGAAACCAATGATAAGACGGGCTATAGTGATCCCCTTCTTTATCCTGCGGTTTCCTTCTTGGATCCTGTTTATACCTTTAGCGTATCCAAGAAGCAGACTGCAGCAGGCTGTGCAGATGCCATGAATCATATTATGGAGCAGTATTTCTGTGAGGATTCCACCCTTTTAAATGACGGTTTTATGGAGGCTGCTTTAAAGAGCCTGATGGTGAATACAAGGAAATGCTTGGAAAATCCGGAAGACTACACTGCCAGAGCGGAGATGATGCTTTGCTGCACCTACGGCTGTAATGGTATTTACTCCCTTGGAAACAGTGAGTCCGGCTGGCCCTGCCATGGCATGGAGCATGCTCTTTCGGCTTACTATGACATCACCCATGGAGAGGGCTTGGCCATTATTACTCCGAGATGGATGAAGCATATCTTAAATGAAAAGACAGTAGATCGCTTTGTAAAATATGGCGTAAATGTATTTTGCATAGATGCTTCCCTTGATAAGTTTGAGATTGCCAATAAGGCAATCGATGAAACCTATAAGTTTTTCGAGTCCATTAACATTCCCATGCATCTTAAAGATGTGGGAATTGATGAGAAGAGAATCGATGAAATGGCAAAGCATGTTGCGGAAAATGAAGGCCTGGAAGAGGCCTGGGCGCCTCTTTTAGAGAAGGATATTGCAGAGATTTTCAGGGAATCACTATAAAAACGAAATGCCTTGAAGGACGGAATGCAACTTAATTATTTTCTACAGAATATAATGTAGTAACAATACATGGCTAAGCGCACTTTGGCGGCTGGCCATTTTTGTGTTGGTAGAGTAAATACATTGATGGGAGCGTTTATACCAGGGAAATAGCCCTAATCATAGGTATTCCGCTACAATGGCAAAAACAAGCAGTGATAAACTTATGCATTCTTGGCTCTAGAGTATTGATTGAGCCTTTGATAGGATGTATACTTCTATTAGACAAAAATGCGGAATCTGTATTTTTGTCTAATATGTGACGAGGTGCACCAATATGAAAATAGGTAGAGATGTATATTTGAATAAGCTTATTTCGAAAAGGCATAACGGATTAATTAAGGTTGTGACGGGTATGCGAAGATGTGGAAAATCATATCTTTTATTTAATCTTTTTAAAGAGTATTTGGTAAATGAAGGAGTTGCTGAAAATCATATTATTGAGATTGCGTTTGACTCTTTTGAGAATAAAAGGTATAGAGATCCGGAGGTCTTATTTCCATATATAATGGAGAAAATGTCGGATGAAAGAATGTATTATGTTCTGTTAGATGAAGTCCAGATGCTTGATGATTTTGAATCAGTTCTTAATAGCCTCGGAAGAAAGCAAAATGTAGATGTATATGTAACGGGAAGTAATGCAAAATTCTTATCAAAGGATATTATTACAGAATTTCGTGGACGTGGGGATGAAGTTCATATGTATCCTCTAACATTTGGCGAATTTATGAGCGTATATGATGGTGACAAACAAGAAGGCTGGAGGGATTATGTACTGTTTGGTGGAATACCGCTTGTCCTAGGTTTTGAAACGGCTGATCAGAAATCCGATTTTTTAAAATCCCTGTTTGAAGAAACCTACATTTCCGATATTACCGGAAGAAATAATATACGAAATAAGGCGGAATTAGAAGAACTTCTTAATATTTTATCGTCAGCAATTGGTTCTCTTACGAACCCAAGTAAGCTATCAGCGACATTTAAAAGTGTTAAGAACAAGTCCATAAGCAAAGATACGATAATCAAATATATAGATTATCTTAGAGATTCATTTCTTATAGATAGTGCAATTCGATATGATATTAAGGGCAAAAAGTACATTAATACTCCATCAAAGTATTACTTTACCGATCTGGGACTTAGGAATGCTAGACTTAATTTTAGGCAGGTGGAGGAGACTCACGTAATGGAAAACATTATATTTAATGAACTAAAAGTTCGTGGATATAATGTGGACGTAGGGGTTGTTGTGATGAATGAAGTAGATAAAAATGGTAAGAAAATTAGAAAACAGTTGGAAGTGGACTTCGTTTGCAATAAAGGCTCAAAGAGATTTTATATTCAATCGGCCTATGCATTACCTGATAAAGAAAAGATGGAACAGGAGCAACGCTCGTTGGTGAATACAGGCGATGGATTTAAAAAGATTATTATTACAAAGGATGCTGTGGCACCACTTTATAATGAAGAAGGCATATTGGTGATGAGCGTTTATGATTTTCTTCTTAATCCGGATAGTATGGAAATCTAAAAACAGGAGGAAAATATGCAAAACTTTGACTATCAAACCCCGACAAGACTCATTTTCGGAAAAGACGTAATTCAAGAACTTCCGGAAGTAATGAAGCAGTTCGGAAAAAGGATTCTGCTGAGCTACGGAAGCGGAAGTGTCTTGGACTGTAGCAAGGCCATTGCTGCAGGGGCGAAGTATGAGGGAGATCCTTGGGATTTGATTACTTATAAGGTAAAAGCCAAGGCAGCCCTGTCACGACATGGAGCATGCGCTTTCGGCATACTATGACATCACCCATGGAGAAGGACTCGCCATTATCAGCCCGAGAATGAAAGTTAGAGGAGATACACAACAGGAGTTGCACAAAGAAGTCAGGAGAACAATTTATGAAGACATTGATTATTAATGGAAGTCCTCGCATCGGGGGCAATACAAGCATTGCCCTGGAGGAAATGGTAAAGGTATTTGAGCAGGAAAATATAGAAGTAGAAGTGGTACAGATTGGTAACAAAGATATACGAGGCTGTATTTCCTGTGGATATTGTTATAAAAATGGAAAATGTGTCTTCAATGACCCGGTAAATGAACTGGCAGAGAAGTTTGAAGCCGCAGATGCTTTAGTAGTGGCATCTCCGGTTTATTATGCTTCCGCCAATGCTACCCTGATTGCCTGCTTGGACAGACTATTTTACAGCACGCATTTTGATAAGACCATGAAGGTAGGAGCCAGTGTGGTAGTGGCAAGACGAGGTGGTTTATCCGCGACCTTTGATGAATTGAATAAGTATTTTACAATCGCTGGAATGCCGGTGGCCTCCAGCCAATACTGGAACAGTGTGCATGGATGCGAAAAAGGAGAGGCGAAAGAAGACTTGGAGGGCCTGCAGACCATGAGAACTCTGGCTAGAAATATGGCCTTTTTGATGAAGAGCATTGCCCTTGGAAAAGAAAAATACGGTTTGCCGGAGCAAGAAGAGGGGATAGCTACAAATTTTGTCCGATAAGGGAAGGGAGAAGGCTATGCCCTTTCAAATCATCCGAAACGATATTACAAAAATGCAGGTGGATGCCATAGTGAATCCTGCTAACCCTATGCTGGGATATGCTGCGGGAATAGACAGTGCTGTCTATAAGGCTGCCGGGGAAGAAAAGCTTTTGCGGAGACGACAGGAAATAGGGGCTATTGCTCCTGGAAGCTCCTTTATTACGGATGGATACAATCTTCCTGCAAAGTATATTATCCATACGGTAGGAACGGCCTGGCAGGGTGGGAACTCAGACGAAGAAATAATTATAAGAAAATGTTACCGCAGTATCTTTAAACTTGCCCTTGAACATCATATTCTCAGTCTTGCTATCCCTCTTTTGGCATCAGGAAGCTATGGCTTTCCCAAGGGAATTGCTCTTAGGATTGCTCTGTCGGAGATAGAAAGCTTTATGTCGGAAAATGACATAGAGCTTTATCTTGTGGTTTTTGATGAAAAATCATATTCCCTATCAACGGAGCTATACGGTGATATTGATGAATATATCGATAAGCATTATGTAGAAGAAAAGATTTCGGAAGAGTATTCGGCTTCATACAGTAGAGGAAAAAGTTCGAATGATCCCGTTAGAGTGAGCTCTGTTTACGGGCTACCTATCGGCTCCGGATTTTCTGAATCAAATAGACGAAAGACATATGATTCGGAAAATGAGGCATTGGATGATAAAGCGGATAACGGAAGAGAAGAGTGTATACTTGCCTATATCAGTCCGGAAAAGTGTCTGGTTTCCGAAGTTCGAAGCTTGGAGGATGCGGTAAAGAATCTTGACAAAAGCTTTATGGAGCTGGTTTTTTCCTTCGCCGATCAAAAAGGCCTTACCGATGTTGAAGTGCAAAGGAAAGCAAATCTGGACAGAAAGGCATTTTCCAAACTGAAATGCGGAACCACCAAGAATCCGAGTAAATCCACAGCGCTGGCTTTGGCTGTTGCATTGGAATTGAATCTGGATGACACAAAGGATTTGCTTTCAAGGGCGGGCTGGGCCTTATCTCCCTGCAGTAAGCAGGATCTTATTGTGCAATATTTTATAGAGCGGGAAGCTTATGATATCTATGAAATCAATCTGGCTCTTTTTGAACATGGCGAACAGCTCCTGGGAATGCAAGCAGTTTAAATGTCGCCTGACAAGTGACCAAAACGAAAGTAAGAAGCGATAGGATACCCTCGTAAACATGCAAACAAGCAAATGATGGAGGGAATTACTATGAGAGAAAATTTAACGGAACTTGTATTTATCCTTGATAGAAGCGGCTCTATGGCCGGGATTGAATCCGATACTATCGGCGGATTTAATGCCATGATAGAAAAGCAACAAAAGGAAGCCGGAGAGGTATTTGTATCTACTGTTTTGTTTGACGATGAGGCGGAAGTAATTCATGACAGAGCCCCTATTGGAAATGTAAAAAAGCTGACGGAAGCGGACTACTATGTCCGTGGATGCACGGCACTCTTGGACGCGGTGGGAGGAGCAATTCGTCATATTGCCAATGTTCATAAGTATGCTAGAGAGGAAGATAGACCCGCTAAGACCTTATTTGTAATCACAACGGACGGTCTTGAAAATGCCAGTAGAAAGTATTCCTTTACGGATGTAAAGAAGCTTATCCAAAATCAGCAAGAGAAGTACCATTGGGAATTTCTTTTTCTGGGAGCAAACATAGATGCGATAAAAGTTGCCGGAAGTATGGGAATCAAACAGGATAGGGCGGCAAATTACAACTGCGATGGAGTTGGTACAGCACTTAATTACCGGGTTATAGATGAAGCTGTAACACGTATTAGAGAATGCAAGGTTTCGGATATGGAGACGATATTTGTTGGTGGTGCCTGGAAAGAGGATATTGATCGGGATTTTGAGAAGAGAGGAGAAAAGCATGAAATTTGATGAAAGTTTGCAGCAGTATGTTTATCAGTATGAAGACTTGATTTTTTCTTGGGATGAGGAGCCTAAAGAGGAATATATCAGTAAGGTGAAAGTTTTAGCAAAGAATTATAAAGATAATTTGGATCGAATAATTGACTTTATCTTACCTGAACTTAGAGGAATGTACGGAGATGTAAGCAAAG
This sequence comes from uncultured Oribacterium sp., assembly GCF_902481605.1. NCBI lineage: Bacteria > Bacillati > Bacillota > Clostridia > Lachnospirales > Lachnospiraceae > Oribacterium > uncultured Oribacterium sp. The sequence continues at coordinate 32,986 of NZ_CABSXI010000005.1, forward strand.
AAGATGTAAAAAATAATCTTGGGCAAGCTATCATTGACTATAACCAGGGAACAGTGACTTATTGTGACCAGAGTTTTGATGATTATCATATCTTTTCGTTTGAATTTTTAAATAATACATTTGAGAAGCTGGAACATTTTTCTGTTGACGGGTAAATAGCTGTATCGGAGGAAAACTATGAATCTACTGGAGTACATGAGGCGTAGAAATAAAATGACGCTTTCAGAATGGGAAGATACTTTTGAGAAAAAGGAAAGAGAAATCATTGTCCTAAGGCACGAAGGAGGCGGAGGAAGTCTAAGAAATGGGTTTTGGGACTGGGATGCCTATTTCTTAGCCTATGTGGACTGTGAAACAGGAGAGCTTCACAAAGAAGAGGGACGGATCGAATTTCCGGTTATAGACAAAGAGGAGCCTCCATTTCAGTTTGAAGAGGAAACCATTTACAAACTAAGGGTGCGTGAAAAACTGCCGGAGGAAGTTCCTGAGGGAGTATTGCCTAGTAAGAATCATTTTTTAGTTGTAGATATTCTGGAAGAGGATGCAGTTTGTCCGGAGCTTGAAGAAATGCTTATAGAGTATAGAAAACCCGTGGTTTTGCAGGATGATGTATTGGGTGAGCTAACTTATGATAAGCTGCTTAAAAGCTTTGAGGGAAACATAGCCTGGCTTCGTGACAAGATTCATATTTCCTTACATGTAGACAAGGATAATAAAGCAGGTATTACAAGGGCCAAAAAAGCGCTGAAAACAATGGTTTTAGAACAGGAAAAATGGGATGTGGATCTTCGGAAATTTGCCGCAGGGAAGCTCACGAAACTGGCTTGCGAATGGGCAGAATCTGATGAAGAGGCTGCTAAAATTACAGAAGAAAGTTTTGCAAAAAGAATAAGTCTAAGTTTGCTTTGGATGAACTCGGGAGCATCATTTTCTGCTTATTTTGATGATGACGACTTATTCTTTGGGCATAGCATAACGGTTTGCGGCAGTCCTAAGAAGGGGCTAGTGTCTGCTGATATTGAGGGATAAGAGAATACAGTGGATAAGAATAGATATTTACTTTCTCGCTACAGAATTACAATATTGTAGCGAGAAAGTATTATTTTTTTTACTACTAACTTTTAAAGATAGAATAGATAACTCCCTGTATATACATTTCGATAGATAATCTGGATGAACTTTTGTATATCAATATAATAGAAATTGATTGCAAATGAAATACATATTCAATACACTTGGCTTAGAATAGGAGGTGTAGCTATGGCACAGACAATGGTGAATTTTCGAATGGATGAAAAATTAAAAGAGAAAATGGAGAAAACATGTAAGGATATGGGGCTATCAGTAACTGCTGCATATACTATGTTTGCAACAAAAGTTACCAGAGAACAGAGGATACCTTTTGAAGTTACAGCAGACCCGTTTTTTAGTGAAGAAAATATGGATCGTTTAAGAAAGAATATGGCTCAGATGGAGAAAACCGGCGGAACTATCCATGAGGTAAATCTGGATGATTAAATGCTGGACTGATGACGCCGAAGCCGGTGATGGCTGTATTTTTTTGTGCAACAATAAAATCAACGAATATGAGGAAATGACATAAATATAAATTGACGATTTTGCGATATTGAAATATAAGATTATGAAGAATTTCGCAGGGCTCTGGAGGATGATTTTCGTAAGATTGATCCAAGGGGAAAGATATCGGTACTTTTTGATGCAATTCATGCTCAGCTTATGGGAAATGCATCCAGATATCAGGTATCAAGTGTTTTGAAAGGATTTTACTGAAAATGATATATATTCCAAGCTTTTAAATGGTAAGTTACAGGCTAACTTGGGCTATATTTATGAGAATGCAAGAATAATGCGTGAAATATTGCTATACACAAAGGATTATCAAAAGGATGGATCTCTAGAATGTGTACCGATTATGTGGGCACAGTTTATATAAAGCCTGGACCGACAAAGTCCTATTGAGTGAACTCCATGGGGATGGTATAATACCTCAGGTTTATAATTTCCCATTACGTATGAAAAGTTCGTCATAAATTGTCGATTTAGAAGATAGGAGTGTAAAAATGAAATTAGGAATTGTCGGTTTGCCAAATGTGGGAAAGTCTACCCTCTTTAATGCCATTACCAAGGCGGGGGCGGAGTCTGCCAACTACCCCTTCTGTACCATTGACCCCAATGTGGGCGTGGTGGCTGTGCCGGACGAGCGTTTGAAGCTTTTGTCTGACCTGTATCATTCTGAAAAAATCACTCCGGCGGTTATCGAGTTTGTGGATATTGCGGGTCTGGTTCGGGGCGCTTCCAAGGGAGAAGGTTTGGGAAACCAGTTTTTGGGAAATATCCGGGAAACGGATGCCATTGTGCATGTGGTGCGTTGCTTCGAAGATGACAATGTGATCCATGTGGATGGTTCCGTAGACCCCATCAGAGATATTGAAACCATTGAGCTGGAGCTGATTTTCTCTGACTTAGAGCTTTTGGACAGAAGAATGCAAAAGACCAAGAAGCTTGCCAATAATGATAAGGATGCCAAGAAGGAATATGCTCTTTTGGAAAAGCTGCATGCTCATCTGGAAGAGGGAAAGCTGGCCATCAACTTTGAGACAGACGAAGAAGAGGGGGCTTTACTGGACAGCATCGGGCTTCTTACCAGAAAGCCTGTGATTTATGCCTGCAATGTGGCGGAGGAAAGCCTTGCGGATGATGGAGAAAGCAATCCTCATGTGGCAAAGGTTCGGGAGTATGCGAAGAAGAACCATTCTGAAAGCTTCGTGATTTCCGCCCAGATTGAACAGGAAATTTCCGAGCTTTCCGAGGAGGAAAAGGGAGAGTATCTGGAGTCTCTTGGTTTAAGCGAGTCCGGTTTGGATAAGATTGTTCGTGCATCCTATTCTCTTCTGGGATTGATGTCTTACCTTACAGCAGGAGAGAAGGAAACCAGAGCTTGGACTATCAAGAAGGGAACCAAGGCACCTCAGGCAGCAGGAAAGATTCACACCGACTTTGAAAGAGGTTTTATTAAGGCGGAAGTGGTAAATTACAAGGATTTGCTGGATAATGGATCTCTTTCTGCGGCGAGAGAAAAAGGTCTTGTTCGGATGGAAGGTAAAGAGTATGTGATGCAGGACGGCGATGTGGTGCTGTTCCGCTTCAATGTTTAATGGATATCCAAGGAGCAACTTTCCTTTCACCTTAGACCGGTTTTGCTTAAATCACAGAAAGACATGCTCTGAAAAGAGCAAAACATATCCTGACAATAGCAAATCATGCTCCAACAATAGAAAAACATAAATTTTAAGAAGATGACTTTTTGCTCATCTTCTTTTTTTATGCTTTTTTGACATGACTGCTTCTTTCCATCTGGACTTTTTCGAGAGCATAGAGTGTAGAAAGCTTTGTATTTACGGCTTTTCTTCACGATTTTCTGCATTTTACTATTTAGAGATTTTTCTTCTTTGTTCTTTCGAAAAAACAGGGGAAGGAAGTGGGAAAATTCTAGTATCTTGTCTTGCCATTTCCCTGAAAACTGGGTATTATAATGGAGAAGTGGAAAAAAGTGGGAGAAAGTGGTAAGTATGTTTACGGGAGAGTATCATTTAAATTTAGATACTAAGGGCAGGATGATGATTCCTGCCAAGTTCCGTGAGGATGGTTATAGCGAATTTTTCCTAACCCGTTCATTAGATGGCTGTCTTTCCCTCTACGCGATTCCGGAATGGAAGAAGTTGGAGGAAAAGCTACAGGCTTTGCCTATGACCAGTGAAAAGGCGAGAAAGTTAAAGCGTTATATTCTGGGTAGTGCAGTGTCGGTGGAGTGTGATAAACAGGGACGTATCCTTATTCCACAGGTCTTAAGGGACAAGGCGGAATTGGAAAAAGATGTGATGCTTCTGGGTGTGGGAGACTATGCGGAAATCTGGTCTTCCGAGAGCTATGAAGAGAAGAATGATTTTTCCGATACGGAAGAGTTGGCTAAAGACATGGAAGGCATGGGCATATAATGGAATTTTCTCATAAAAGTATTATGGTTGAAGAATGTATGGAGGGGCTGAACATCAAGAAGGATGGCATCTATGTGGATGGCACTCTGGGTGGTGGAGGACATTCCTTCCATATTTTGGAAAGACTTGGGGAAAAGGGGCAGCTGATCGGTATTGACCAGGATGAGGATGCGATACTGGCGGCAACAGAAAGATTAAAGCCCTTTGCCAAGCAGCTTCACATCATTCGGGACAATTATGAGCATTTTCCGGAAATCCTATCTTCCCTTTCTATAGAAAAGGTGGACGGGATTCTTTTAGACTTAGGCGTTTCCAGCCATCAGTTTGATGAAGAAGAAAGAGGCTTTTCCTATCGCTTTGATGCACCCCTGGATATGCGGATGGATCAAAGACAGGACTTTAGTGCAAAGGATTTGGTGAACAGCTACAGTGAATCCTCCTTGTTTCACATCATAAGGGACTATGGGGAAGACAAGTTTGCAAAAAATATTGCAAAGCACATTGTTTTGGCGAGACAGGAAAAACCTATTGAAACGACCAAAGAATTGGCAGAAATCATTTCTCATGCCATTCCCATGAAGTTTCGTCTGCAGGGAGGTCATCCTGCAAAAAGAACTTTTCAAGCCATCCGGATTGCCTTGAATCGGGAGTTGGAGGTTTTGGAAAATTCTTTGAAAGCCATGATTGAAGCCTTGAATCCCGGGGGAAGGATCTGTATTATCAGCTTCCATTCTCTGGAGGACAGGATTGTAAAGCGAAGCTTCAAGGAAGCGGAGAATCCTTGCATTTGCCCGCCGGACTTTCCGGTGTGTACCTGCGGGAGAAAAAGTTTGGGTAAGGTCATCAGTAGAAAAGCCATTTGCCCAAGTGAAGAGGAAATGGAAGAAAATCCCAGAGCGAAAAGTGCGAAGCTGAGGATTTTTGAAAGAGCATAAAGGAGTCAGAAATTGTCCGGCTGTACAAGAAATTGGAAAAGCTGAGCAGAGGGCATGAAGATATTTTCGGGGGAATAAAGGGGAGTATATGAAGAAAAGGGGAGAGAGGAGACAGCTGCAGTATGTGCAAGGAAGCTTGGCCGTGAAAGAGCAGTATCTCCCAAAGAACCGAGTAGAAAAGAAAAAAATAGAGAAAAAACAGGAGCAGAGAAAGAAAAGAGCTGCTTCCGGCATGGAAAGACGGGTCTTGCAGGAGAGGGCAAAGATTCTTCGGGAAAGAGAGAAGAATCACCTCTTGCAGCAGGAAAGATTGAAGGAAAAAACCTCTGCCAATCTGTTCTTGGTATTTTGCGTTACGGCGATGATGTTTGTGATGGGAGGTTTATGTTTTCATTACATTCAGTTGCAGACAGAAGTGAATACCAGAATTCGAAAAATTGAGGTAGAGAAAACCCGCTTGGATAAGCTGCGGCAGAAAAATGATGCTTTGCAGAATGCTATCAATACCAGCGTGAATCCGGAAGAGGTCTATGAAATTGCCACCAAGGAACTGGGGATGGTATATCCGGGAGAAAATCAGGTAATAGAGTATAAAAAGTCGGAAAGTGAGTACGTAAGGCAGTATGAAAACATCCCCAAATCCTGAAGCTGAACAGAGAAGAAGACGGCAGACGAAAATTCTGCCGTTTTATATGCAAGAAAAACTGATTATCGGTTTTTGCTTTTTTCTGATTCTCTTTCTCTTATTGACCTTTGCCCTGTTTCAGATTGTACGAAACAACAACGAGGCGTTTAACAGAAAGGTATTAAGACAAAGGCAAACCCAATATGGTTCTAAGGTGCTTCCTGCCAAAAGAGGAGATATCATGGATAGAAACGGAACCATTTTAGCCACCAGCCAGAAGGTTTATAATCTGATTGTGGATGCCAGAACCATGACTTCTTATCAGGACAAGCGTTATGAGGAAGCCAGCTTAAAGGCGGTGGAGGAGTTTTTCAAAGAGGATGCGGGAGAGCTTAGGGCTTATATTGCCAAGCAGGATGCTTTGCCGGACGGAAAAAAGAGTGCCTACTATAAGTATAAAAAAAGGCTGTCCTATGAAGAGCGGACGGCATTTTTGGACTATATAGACGAGCAAAATAAGCAGTATAAAAAAGATGGAAAGAAAGACCGGATTAAGGGTCTGGATTTTGAAGAAGAGTATAGAAGATATTATCCTTATAAAAATTTGGCTTGTAATATCATCGGCTTTACCACGGATGACGGGGAAAGCGGACAGGCCGGGGTAGAGCAGTTTTATAATAAAAGCCTGATCGGTACAAACGGAAGAACCTATGGATATCTGGATTCCGATACGAAGCTCCAATCCGTGATTCGGGAAGCCACCGACGGAAACAGTCTGGTTACCACCATCAACTACAACATTCAGAGGACGGTGGAAAAATATTTGCAGGAATGGCAAACCCAGGATGTAGGCTCCAAGGTGGCTTCCGCCATTGTTATGGATCCGAAAACCGGAGAAATCCTGGCTATGGCCAGCACTAAGCAGTACGACTTAAATGAGCCGAGAAAGCTGGATGAAACGGAATATCCGGAGAGTCTTCTTTTGGAGCTTGGAAAAAAAGAAGCCCAAATCGTATATAAAAGAGAGCATGAAAACAAAAGTATATCTACAGATGAGGTGGGGCAGTACTTTACCCAGGAGGAGCTTCTTTCCTATGGAAGGCAGGCGGCCTGGAATGAGGTCTGGCGAAACCCCGTGATTTCCGACACCTATGAGCCCGGTTCTACGGTGAAGCCCTTTACGATAGCAGGAGCTTTGGAGGAATCCGTTATTAAGCCGAAAACCACCTTTACCTGTGACGGAAAGGTGACATTAAGTGACGGTGTTCACACCTGGAACATTCGTTGTCATAAGCGAGACGGACATGGAACACTGGATGCGGAACAGGCTTTGATGCAATCCTGTAACGTTTATATGATGAATACTGCCTTTGCAGAGGGGGCGGAAACTTTCGTAAAGTACCAGCATGTATTCGGCTTTGGAGATAAAACCACCGTTGATCTTCCGGGAGAGGCGGATACTGCCTCTTTGGTTTATACGGTGGATACCTTGGGAAAGACCACACTGGCCACCAATTCCTTCGGACAAAACTTTAACGTTACCATGATTCAGATGGCTTCCGCGTTTTGCAGTGTCATCAATGGAGGATCTTATTACAGACCTCATGTGGTAAAGCAGATTTTAAATGCCAACGGTACGGTGATTAAGGATGTGCAACCGGAGCTGATGCGGGTTACCGTTTCCGAAGATACCAGTGCATTTTTGCGAGAGGCTTTGTTCCAGACTGTAGAGGGAGGAACCGGAAAGCCGGCACAGATTCAAGGCTATCATGTGGGGGGAAAGACCGGAACAGCTCAGAAGTTGCCAAGATCTGCGAAAAACTATCTGGTTTCCTTCTGTGGCTTTGCTCCCGTGGAGGATCCGCAGCTTTTGGTCTATGTGGTGGTGGATACACCCAATTTGGAAGGAGAGGCTCAGTCCAGCGCTTCCTTTGCCACCAAGATTGAGCAAAAGATTATGAACGATGCTTTACAGTTCTTAAATATTCAGCCTCAGGGAGAAACGGACCCTAATGCCTCTTTGAACAAGGACTTGCAGTCGGAAGAGGGGATTTTGGGAGAGAATCAGAGCAAGGAAGAGGATGAAAATGCAGAAAACGGCAAAAAAGAAGGAGCTTCCGAAAAGTTGGAAAACAATTCTTCTGCTAAGAAAGACAGTAGCGCTTCCGATGCACAAGAGGGTAAAGTAGTCAAGCGAAGTGTAGATACAGACGAGAAGGCGGAAGACGAGGGAGAGGTTCCGGACGAGCTGCCAAGTACATCGGAAAGTACGGAAAGTACATCTGTAAGATAAAGAAATGAGGGGGAAGGAAAATGTTTATGGAGGGAATAAGCTTAGGGATTTCCTTTTTGGTGATGCTTTTGATTTCGCCAAAGGGAATCAAGCTTCTGCACCAATTGAAGTTTGGACAGGAGGTTCGAGAGGACGGCCCCAATAGCCATTTGAAAAAGCAGGGCACTCCGACGATGGGAGGCATCTTGTTTCTGATTGCCATCAGTGTAGCCTGTCTTCCATTTGCAGGAACCTACCCCCATATTTTACCGGCCTACCTTTTGGGGATGGGCTTTGGGGTAGTAGGATTTATTGATGACTACCTGAAGGTGGTAAAGCATCAGTCCGAGGGCTTTAATCCAAAGCAGAAGATGCTGTGTCAGACGATTATTTCCATCCTGTATATCTCCTATATTTTCTATTCCAAGGAATATAGCGGAGCCTTTCGCATTCCTTTCTTCGGAAAGGAAGTTTACAGTGTGGGACTGGTTCTGTTCTTCCCGATTTCCCTCTTTATTATTACCGCTACGGATACCGGGGCAAACTTTACGGATGGCATTGACGGTCTATGTTCCTCTGTGACTGCGGTGATTGTGTTTTTCTTACTTTTGAAAAATCATCTGGGCACAGGGGATATGGCACCCCTTATGGGGGCGGTTTTGGGCGGACTTCTGGGCTTTTTATGCTTCAATGCCTATCCTGCCAAGGTATTTATGGGAGATACCGGCTCCTTGGCTTTGGGAGGCTTCGTGGTGGCTATGGCCATTCAGCAGGAAATCGCCTTATTTATTCCGATTTTTGCCTTCATTTATTTCGTGGAAGTGCTTTCCGTGATTATTCAGGTCAGCTACTTCAAATGGAGCCATGGAAAGAGAATTTTCAAAATGGCGCCCATACATCATCATTTTGAACTCTTGGGCTGGTCCGAGACCAAGGTGGTGACAATTTTTACCATTGTTACGATTTTGCTCTGTTTTTTCTGCTTTATGATTTTATAAAAAAAAGAAAGAGTAAAAAAGAAAGAGCGGAAAAAGCGCAAGAAAAATTTAGGGAAATAAATTTGCAGGCCTAAAGGGGAGAAGATAGGGCTTTGCAGAACTTACAAGCACAGGGAAAGGGATTTCAAAGAGGTTAAAGGGACGAAGATGGACAAGCAGAAAATTTTGGTTTTGGGAACAGGACGGAGCGGTGTTGCGGCGGCAAAGCAGATTCTTGCTATGGGGGGCGAAGTGATTTTCTTCGATAAAAACCCCAAGGTTGAGGATAGAGCCTTGCTGAGCCAGTTTAAAAAGAAGGACAAGGTAAGCCTGATTAAGGGCAAGCTCTTGGCCTCTGATTTGTTGCATATTAACGCCTCTGTCATCAGTCCCGGAATCCCCTTAGATGAGCCTTATGTGAAAATGCTTTCCACCGCCCAAATCCCTATTATCGGAGAAATTGAACTGGCCTACCAATCCAGCAAGGGAAAGCTTTGTGCGGTAACGGGAACCAACGGAAAGACCACCACAGTAAGTCTTATCGGGGAGATTTTGAAAAGCGAATACAGTGATACCCATGTGGTAGGCAACATCGGAAATCCCTTTACGGCAGAGGCTCTGGAGACAGAAGAGCAGTCTGCTACCGTTTGTGAGGTCAGTTCCTTTCAGTTGGAAACCATTGTGGATTTTCGCCCGGATGTTTCCGCTATTACCAATATTACCCCGGATCACCTGGATCGACACAAGACCATGAAAAACTATATCGCGGTGAAGGAATCCATTGCGGAGAATCAGGAAGAGGAAGACAGTATCGTTTTAAACTATATGGATCCGGAGCTTCGAAAGTTCGGAAAGAAAAGAAGCTTAAAGCCGAAGGTTTTATGGTTTTCCTCCGAGGAAGAGCCTAAGGATACCAAGGAAAAGGAGTCTCTTTTCCTGAGAGGAGATACCTTCTATTATAAGAAGGCGGATAAGGAGGAGAAGCTTTTCACCACCAAGGAGGTGCATCTGCTGGGAAAGCATAACTATGAAAATATTCTCTGCGCTGTGGGAGTAGGCCTAAAAATGGGCGTACCCATGGACAAGATTATCAAGGTTTGCAAGAAGTTCAAACCTGTGGAGCATAGGATTGAATTTGTTCGGGAACGTTCCGGCGTAAAATATTACAACGATTCCAAGGGTACCAATGTGGATGCGGCAATCCAAGCCCTTAGAGCAATGCCGGGCCCGGTGGTTTTAATCGGGGGCGGATATGATAAGCATGTGGACTTTGACCCATGGGTGAAGGAGTTTAAAGGAAGAGTAAAGTACCTGGTTTTGATTGGAGAAACCAGAAATCAGATTGCGGAAACCGCTAAGAAAAACGGCTTCCAGAATGTGATGTTTGCCGAGGATATGGATGAGGCGGTAAAGGATTGCGCGGCCTATGCGGATCCCGGAGATTACGTGCTTTTGAGCCCGGCTTGTGCCTCCTGGGGCATGTTTAAGGACTATGAGGAAAGAGGCAGAATCTTTAAGGACTGCGTGAAGAACCTTTAAGGACTGCGTGAAGAATTTTTAAGGACTGCGAGAAGAAGCCGTAAAGACTGCGTGAAGAAGCTGTAAAGACTGCATAAAGAAGCTGTAAAGACTGCATGAAGAATCTGTAAGAGGAGGAAATCAGTGGCTGGAAAAAGAAGGCTAAAACGATTTTATGATATTTCCCTGGTGGTAATGGTCTTTTCCATTACCCTTTTTGGGCTGCTGATGCTGTATTCCGCCTCTTCCTATACGGCGGAAAGAGATAATTTGGGAGAGATGTTTTACCTGAAACGACAGGCCTTATTTGCCGGATTTGGATTTCTGGTCATGCTTTTTACCTCCCGATTTATTGACTACCATATCTTTGCCAAATTAAATCTGGTGATTTATGCCATTGCCGCTGTGGCGGTAATTGTCACCAGCCTTATCGGTGTGGCATCCCACGGATCCAACCGCTGGATTGTCATTTTCGGTGTACGTTTCCAGCCTTCAGAGCTGATGAAACCTGCCATTATTATTCTCTTTGCCACGCTTTTAACCCATAAGGGAAGGAAGCTGGACGGTTTCGTCCCTATGTTAAAAGCGGCGGCCTGGGCGCTGGTTCCGGCAGCAATCATTGCTTATACCAATCTGTCCACCGCTATGATTGTAGCGGGAATTGCGGCATTTATGCTCTTTGTAGCGGTAAAAAGCTATAAGTATCATTTGATGCTCTTGGGAGGAGGAATAGCGGCGTATCTTGGCGCCTATCCTCTTTCTTTGCTGTTGCAAAAAATGAAGGTGCTACACGGCTATCAGATTACCAGAATTTTAGCCTGGAAGGATCCTTCTTCCTATGAAGATGAAACCTTCCAAACCTTGCAGGGGCTTTATGCCATCGGTTCCGGAGGCATTTTCGGAAGGGGACTGGGAGAGAGTATTCAGAAGTTTATAATGCCCGAGTCCCAGAATGATATGATTTTTACCATTATTTGCGAAGAGCTGGGCTTTGTGGGAGGCCTTGGCGTGATGCTGGTTTATGCACTTATTCTTTTTCGTCTCTATGAGATTGCAAAAAATGCCAAAGACCTTTTCGGTTCTTTGCTGGTTATCGGCGTAATGTCCCACATTGCTTTGCAGGCAATTTTAAACATTGCGGTAGCGACAAACTCCATTCCCAACACCGGAATTACCCTCCCCTTTATCAGCTACGGAGGAACCTCCCTTGTGATTTTACTGGCGGAAATCGGAATCTGCCTGAATGTTTCCTATCAGACTACTTTGGATGAGTCGATTTCTTCCGAAAAATAAGAATAGGGAAATCAGCGTTTTTTCGGAAACTTAAGAAATAATCAGCGTTTGCCGATGTATACTATAGAAGTAAGGAAGCTTTGGGAGTGATAAGGGAAGATGAACAGAAAATGAACAGAAGAAAAGAACAGAAACAATTAATACATTATGGACTGATTCTTTTTTTTCTTTTACTACTTTTGCTGATAGTCAGTATTCGCATTTCGGATGTGAAGATTTTGGGGAATAAGCAGTACAGCGAAAAAGAAATTAAGGCATTGCTCTTTCAGGATGAATGGGATGAGAAATCCGCCTATGCCTTTTTTAAAGAAAAGTTTCGTCCCCACAAAAGCCTTCCTTTTATTGAACGGTATGAAATGCGCTGGAAGAATCCTTGGAGCGTGGAAGTTATTATCTATGAAAAAAATATGGTGGGCTATGTGCAATACATGTCCAGCAACTTTTATTTTGACGGAGACGGGGTAGTGGTGGAATCCACCAGGAAAAAAGCCCCCGGAATTCCGGAGGTAAAGGGCCTGAAATTTTCCTCTGTGAGTCTTTACAAGGCTCTTCCGGTGGAAAATAAGGGAGTGTTTCAGGATATTTTGAATCTCAGTGCTTCCCTGCAACAGGAAAAAATCAGCTGTGATTATATTGAATATAGCGGAACTCAGGCCATTATTCATGTGGGGGGGATTCGGGTTCTCCTTGGTGGAAATGAGGACATGGAGCAGAAGGTCATGAGTTTAAAGGACATTCTGCCGGCTCTTTCAGGAAGGAAAGGAACCCTGGATTTAAGTGAGTTTAAAGGCAGAAAAGAAAAGGAAGCCTATATCTTTCGAGAAAATAAATAAACTTGTAGGAAGAATTGAACTTGCACTTTCTTTGAAATCTGTGTATCATCCTTAAGGAAAGTCTTTACAAAATGCCGAAAATTCTTATAATGATATAGTTAGGATTAATGTGGAGAAGAGTCCGTTCCTAAAAGGAAAAAAGTCATAGATTGAAGGAGGAAGATATGCTGGAAATTAAGCTTCCCGAGTCCGAAGCGGCTGCGAAAATAATTGTTGTGGGAGTTGGTGGTGCCGGAAATAATGCGGTGAATCGCATGGTGGACGAGGGCATTGCCGGAGTAGAATTTATAGGGGTGAATACAGATAAGCAGGCTTTACAGTCCAGTAAGGCTTCTACAGCTATGACCATTGGTGAGAAATTAACTAAGGGACTGGGATGTGGAGGAAAGCCTGAAATCGGTACCAAGGCCGCTGAGGAAAGTGCAGAGGACATTACCGCTGCATTACAGGGCGCAGACATGGTTTTCGTTACCTGCGGAATGGGTGGCGGAACCGGAACCGGTGCGGCTCCTATTATTGCCAGAATTGCGAAGGATATGGGTATTCTTACCGTTGGTGTTGTAACCAAGCCCTTCCGCTTTGAAGCTAAGCAGCGTATGAAGAATGCCATGGAAGGTATTGATGCCTTAAAGAATGCAGTAGATACCTTGATTGTAATTCCCAACGATCGTTTGTTGGAGATTGTAGAGAAGAAGACATCTCTTCCGGATGCTTTGAAGAAGGCTGACGAAGTATTACAGCAGTCCGTACAGGGAATTACCGACTTGATTAATGTACCGGGACTGATTAACTTGGACTTTGCAGACGTTTCTGCTGTTATGAAGGATAAGGGAATTGCCCATGTAGGTATCGGTAAGGCCAAGGGAGATGACAAGGCTATCGAGGCTGTAAAGATTGCGATTTCTTCTCCGCTATTGGAGAGCACCATCGAGGGCGCTACCGATGTTATCATCAACATTTCCGGAGACATCAGTCTCATCGAGGCAAATGATGCGGCTTCCTATGTAGAAGAGCTGGTAGGCGAGAATGCCAACATTATCTTCGGTGCTATGTATGATGAGGATAGTCAGGATGAGGTATCCATTACCGTTATTGCTACCGGTATTAAGGAGAGAACCAAGACTGTAGAAACTGTCAGAACGGTAAATACACAGGCTCCACAGATTACTCCTTCCGTTGCCAACAATACCGGAGCAGGAAGCAATGCTACTCCCGGACTTCCTTCTTTCCTTAGCAATCAAAGACCTGTTGCTCCCGGACTTTCTCAGAGACCGGAAGTACCTGTAGAGAACACGCAGGCTAATCTTGGGGGATATGCAAGCACTCCGCAAGTCAATCTTTCCAGACCTGTAGAGACTCCGGAAAGCCCAAGCAGCAGAGTTAGAACAGGAAGAGAAAACAACATCGATCTTCCGGATTTCCTTCGGAGAAGATAAAAGCGGAAAGTAGGCTATGTCCCTTGGGCATAGCCTTTTTTATCGTAATAGGAGGAATCTAAGGATTCCTTGGATTTAGAGAGACAAAAGACAAAAGACAAAAGACAAAAGACTAAAAGACAAAAGACAAAAGACAAAAGACTAAAAGACAAAAGACAAAAGACTAAAAGACAAAAGACAGGTTAGTTAGGCTTGAAGTAAGCGTTTGTAAATATAAATAGGAGAACCATGGCGAATTTAAGAGAAGAAATTGAAAAAAGAAGAACCTTTGCGATTATTTCCCACCCGGACGCAGGAAAGACCACCCTTACAGAGAAGTTTCTTCTCTATGGAGGTGCCATCAACTTGGCAGGAACGGTAAAGGGAAGAAAGTCCGCAAAGCATGCGGTTTCCGACTGGATGGAGATTGAGAAGGAAAGAGGAATTTCCGTAACCTCTTCCGTACTTCAGTTTAATTATGACGGAAAATGCATTAACATTCTGGACACCCCGGGACACCAGGACTTCTCGGAGGATACCTATAGAACCCTGATGGCGGCAGACAGTGCGGTGATGGTCATTGACGGAGCAAAGGGTGTGGAGCCCCAGACCATTAAGCTCTTTAAAGTCTGTGTTATGCGACATATCCCTATTTTTACCTTCATCAATAAGTTTGATAGAGAGGCCAGAGACCCTTATGCCCTTTTGGATGAAATTGAAGAGGTGCTGGGAATTCGTACCTGCCCTATTAACTGGCCCATCGGCTGCGGCCATAACTTTAAGGGCGTGTATGACAGAGAAACCGAGCAGGTCAGCCTTTTCCACAGTAATGCGGGAGGAAAGAAGGCGGTAGAAAAGGAAGTTTTTGAGTATAACGATCCGGAGCTTCCCAATCATATTTCTCAGGAGTACTTTGAAAAGCTGCAGGAAGATTTGGAACTTTTGGATGGCGCTGCAGATGCCTTTGATGAAAATAGAGTGGATGCGGGAGAACTTACTCCGGTATTCTTCGGTTCTGCCTTAACCAACTTTGGTGTGGAGACCTTCCTACAGCATTTCTTGGCGATGACCAAGTCTCCCCTTCCCAGAAAGTCCGACCATGGCATGATTGATCCGGTGGAAGAGGCATTTTCCGCCTTTGTCTTTAAAATTCAGGCCAATATGGACCCAAAGCACCGTGATAGAGTAGCTTTTATGCGGATCTGCTCCGGAGAATTTGATGCGGGAATGGAAGTAAACCATATTCAGGGAGGCAGAAAGGTGAAGCTTTCCCAGCCTACCCAGATGATGGCAGACGAGCGAAAAATCGTGGATAAGGCCTATGGAGGAGACATTATCGGTGTTTTTGATCCGGGAATCTTTTCTATCGGAGATACTCTGGAGCTTTCCAACAAAAAGTTTGTCTATGAGGGAATTCCTACCTTCGCTCCGGAGCATTTTGCCAGAGTACGACAGATTGATACCATGAAGAGAAAGCAGTTCCTAAAGGGGGTTTCTCAGATTGCGCAGGAAGGTGCAATTCAGATTTTTCAGGAGTATAACAGCGGTATGGAGGAGATTATTGTGGGTGTTGTAGGATCCCTGCAATTTGAAGTATTAACTTACCGTCTGAAAAACGAGTATAATGTAGAGGTGCGATTGGAAATGCTTCCCTACGAACATATTCGCTGGATTGAAAATTATACGGAAATAGATGTTTCCGCTATTTCCGGAACCTCTGATATGAAGCTGGTAAAGGACTTAAAGGATAGACCCCTATTGCTTTTCGCCCATCCCTGGTCCATCGGTATGGTTTTGGATAGAAATGAAAATCTAAAGCTCAGCGAGTTCTCCAGAAACTAAAAAATGGAAGAAAAACAATAATAAGTGAACAAGCCTTAAGACATGAGGCATAATATAGGAAAATAAACCTAAGGGCATAAATGGATACTATAGGCCATTAAAGTCTAAGGGCATAAAGGTATAAGTAACGGCATACATGGTTTAAGCACAAAGAAAGGAAGGACCTTATGGAAAAGAGTATCAAAACTTGGTTGGCAGAGCATGAGGAGGAATTCGTTAAGGACTTAGGCAGACTGATTGCCATCGATTCCGTGCAGGGAGAGACAAAGCCGGGAGCCCCCTTCGGAGAAGGCCCCAAGAAGGCTTTAGAGGAGGCATTGTCCCTTTGCGAAGGCTATGGTTTCTCCGTAAACAATATGGAAAACTATGTGGGAACAGCGGATTTGGATGCAAAGCTTCCCAGAAGTCTGGATATCTTGGCACACTTGGATGTGGTTCCTGCAGGAGAAGGTTGGGAGGTTACCGAGCCCTTTAAAATGCTGGAAAAGGATGGAATTGTCTACGGACGTGGCGTCAGTGACGATAAGGGACCGATGCTTGCGGGACTTTATGCTATGCGTGCGGTAAAGGAGCTTGGCTACCCCCTGAAGAAGGGAATTCGTATGATTATGGGAACCAATGAAGAGACCGGCTCCAAGGATTTGGAGTATTACTATGCTCGGGAGAAGGCGGGAGAGATGAGCTTTACTCCGGATGCGGAGTTCCCCATCATTAACGTGGAAAAGGGACAGTTCAGAGGAACAATTTTCAAGAAAAGAGGGAAGGAGGAGAGCAGTCTTCTTTCCTTAAAGGCGGGAATTGCGGTAAATGCGGTACCGCAGAAAGCTGTACTTGTTTTCTCTGCATTAGGAGAAGAGGAGTTCCAAGCTGCAAAGCAGGCGGTGGAAGAGCAGTGTCAGGTAAAGATCAGTAAAAACGGCAATGAGGTTACGGTAATCGGAACCTCCGCCCATGCGGCAACTCCCTACCTTGGAAAAAATGCAGGTCTTGCAGCGGTGATTTTTGCCACAAAGCTTTCCTCTATCGGAGCAGAGCTGAAGCAGGATTTAGAGCATCTTTTGGAACTTTTCCCTTATGGAAAGACCGACGGCTCCGGCTTGGGCATTAAGATGGAGGATAAGGAAAGTAAGGATTTAACCTGTACCTTGGATATCTATGCCATTGACGGAGAAGAGCTTCGTTTTACCTATGATTCCCGTGTACCTATCTGTGCGACAGAAGAGAATTGCGTGAATACTGCAAGAAAAAATGTAGAAGCAAAGGGCTTCCAATTTGAAACCAAGGGAATGATTCCTCCCCACTATGTACCCTCCGATTCCCCCTTTGTACAGAATCTTCTCTCTGTTTACGAGAAGGTGACCGGATTAAAGGGAGAGTGCCTGGCAATCGGTGGCGGTACCTATGTGCATGATGTGGAAAATGGCGTAGCCTTCGGAGCGGTTCTTCCGGATGTGGATACCAGAATGCACGGGGCTGATGAGTGGATTAAGGTAAAGGATCTGCTTTTGGCGGCAGAAATTTACGGAGAGGCAATTTTGGCGCTTTGCCAATAATCCGGCGAAGCACCGGGATATTTATGGAAGATAAAATGACAGAAGCGATTGTGAAAAACGAGACTCTTCCGAAAGAGAACTATACAGCAAACGGTTCCGGGGAAGAGTTGAAGAATGAAAATATTATAGAAATCAAGGGGCTTGGCAAGACCTTTAAAACCGACGGTGAGGACTTTGTGGCATTGGATCAGATTGATTTGTCCATTCGAAGAGGAAGCATTCAGGGCATCATCGGTCTTTCCGGTGCCGGAAAATCCACCTTGGTTCGTTGTATCAACTACTTGGAAAAGCCCAGTAGTGGACAGATTTATTTCCAAGGGCAGAGCCTGGGCTCCATGAAGCAAAGGGAAATTCTTGCCATGCGGCAGAACATGGGCATGATTTTCCAGCAGTTTAATCTTCTTGAGCAGAGAAATTTGTTGAAAAATGTCAGTTACCCCCTGGAAATTTCTCATAAGGGCGGTCTTATTTCCTACGTTAAGAAAAGGAAGGCAAGACTGGAGAGGGCGAAGGAGCTTTTGGCGATGGTGGGTTTAGAGGGAAGGGAGTACAGTCACCCTTCCCAGCTTTCCGGAGGACAGAAGCAAAGAGTAGCCATCGCCAGAGCCTTGGCGACAAAACCGGAGGTCTTGCTCTGTGATGAGGCGACCTCTGCCCTGGATCCTAAAACTACAGAGCAGATTCTGGAATTGCTGAAGAAGATCAATCGGGAGATGGGGGTGACCATTATTTTGATTACCCACCAGATGTCCGTGATTGAAGCCATTTGTGATGAGGTGGCCATTATCGATCACAGCCGGATTGCGGAAGCAGGCCCGGTGAAGGAGGTTTTCCGTTCCCCTAAGTCGGAAATCGGAAGAAAGCTGATTTTGGGAGAGGGAGAGAAGGAAACTCGATTCGGTACCGGAAAGCGCATTCGTTTGGTTTTTGACGGACGTTCCGCCCATGAGCCTGTGATTTCGGAAATGATTCTTTCCGCCAAAGCACCGGTGAATATTCTCTTTGCCAATACCAAAGATGTGGATAATATTGCCATGGGGCAGATGATTATAGAGCTGCCGGAGAATCCGGAGGATGAATTCCAGATTCTCAGCTTCCTAAAGGAAAGAGGAATTCTGTATGAGGAGGTGCATTCATGAGCATGAGTTTAAAGGAGCTTTTGGCACTTTTTTCCAAGGAGACATTGGCAACCTTATATATGGTAAGTATTTCCACTTTGATTTCCTATGCCATCGGTATCCCCTTGGGGGTGATTTTGGTGGTAACGGAGGAGGGCAGTATTGCACCGAATAAGATTATTCATGGGATTCTCGGATTTTTCACTAACATTTTCCGGACCATCCCCTTCCTGATTCTTTTGGTGATGGTGCTTCCCATCACTAAGGCTTTGGTGCATACGACGCTGGGACCTAAGGCGATTATTCCGCCTCTGGTAATTGCTTCCGCACCCTATATAGCCAGAATGGTGGAATCTTCCTTGAAAGAAGTGGACAGCGGAGTGATTGAAGCGGCGAAATCCATGGGCTCCGACAACTTTCAGATTATTTTTAAGGTCTTGCTTCCGGAGGCCAGACCCAGTCTCTATGTGGGAGCGGCAATTTGTATGACCTCTATCCTTTCTTATTCCGCTATGGCGGGCTTTGTAGGGGGCGGCGGTTTGGGAGCCATTGCCTTAAACTATGGTTACTATCGTTACCAGACGGATATGATGCTGATTGCAGTGGTGGTGCTGGTGGTTATTGTTCAGCTGGTACAGGAATTCTGGATGAGACTGGCGAAGTACAGCGATAAAAGAGGAAAGTTGAATTAAGAAATTTAGACCATTTAGCGGTCTTTGGAAAAGCCGGGATAGAGGATTTAGGAAAATTTTATAAAATTGAATTAAATTCAGAGTTCTTGCTTTTTTCTATTTTTTCTTATACCATATGAGAGTTGAAAAGGACTTTTCAACAGGGAGCACACCCAAGGAATAGAGTAGAAGAACATTTTCCTATGGGAAGGAAAGGATTCTCCCTAAAGGGAGAGAAAGAGGAGTTTTATGAAAAAGAAAATTGGCGTGCTTGTGGCATCCCTTGCTTTGGCCTTTGGGCTTGTAGCATGTGGAGGACAGAAGGCAGAAACTAAGGCGGAGAGTGAGAAGCAGACCGAGGCGGCTTCTGAAAAGGCTTCCGAGAAGGCCGGAGAAACAGAGAAAGCTACAGAGAAGGCTGAAGCGGGAGAGACCGTAAAGATTAAAATCGGTGCTACACCCAGCCCCCATGCAGAGATTTTAGAGGCTGCAAAGGATGCTTTAAAGAAGAAGGGCGTGGAAATCGAAATCGTTACCTACAACGACTATGTACAGCCAAACCTGGCTACAGATCAGGGAGAAATCGATGCCAACTACTTCCAGCATCTTCCTTACTTAGAGGAGTTTAATAAGGAAAAGAATACCAAGGTTGTTTCCTTAGGAAAGGTTCACTATGAGCCATTCGGAATCTATGCAGGACAGTCCAAGGATTTAAAGGAGCTTAAGGACGGCGCTAAGATTGCAGTTCCCAACGATACCACCAATGAGGCAAGAGCATTATTACTGCTTCAGGACAACGGTATCATCAAATTAAAGGATGGGGCAGGTCTTACCGCAACCAAGCAGGATGTGGTAGAGAATCCTCACAACATCGAGTTATATGAGGTAGAGGCTGCACAGATTCCTCGTTCTTTGGATTCCGTAGACTTTGCTTGTATGAACGGAAACTTTGCACTTCAGGCAAACCTTAAGCCATCTGATGCTTTAGTTGTGGAGAAGGCTGATTCCGAGGCTGCTCAGACTTACGCAAACATCGTTGCCGTAGCAGAGAAGAATAAGGATGCAGAGTGGGCAAAGACTCTTGTGGAAGTATTACAGTCCAAGGAAATTCAGGACTTTATCAACAAGAAGTATGATGGCGGAGTAGTACCTATTCAATAAAAACAAAGTGAACATGGGACTGTGAAAAAGCGGAAAGGGGAATCCCGACTTCCCTTTTTCATAGTCCCATTTTGATTATCAGAAGGGATTTTTGTATATGAAAAATAAAGACATGAGAAGGGTGGCAAGAAAATTTTGGAGGGAAAATTGGTTTACGATTTTTCTTTCCTATATAGCAGGATTATTGGGCTTCGTTCTTTTGACCATGCTCTTTTCTTCTCTCCTTAACCCTTTCATCCTCTTTACCGGAGATTTTTCTTTGGGAGAGCTAAGGAGAGGAATCGGTCTAAGCCTTACGGGAATCCTTTTTGCTTTATATGTTTTTGTGTGTATTTTTTACTTTATTGTATTGGGATTCTCTTTTCGAAAAATGTTGCTGGAGATGTCCAGGGGAGAAAAGAAGGTGAATGCCGCTATGATTTTTTACGGCTTTCATCCTAATTCCTTCCCTCTGTTGGGAAGAATGCTGGGCTTTAGTATCTTGGCTTTTCTCTTTTCCACGGTGATTTCCTTAGGGCAGGAAGTGATAGATTACTTCTTGGGAGAAGGACTCATTTACTGGTCTTATTACGGAGTAAGCTTAGCGGTTTTAATCTTCTTCTCCCTTTTCTTCGATATGACCTTCTTTACCGTCTGGGATGGAGAGGGAAATAGCCTTTGGCAGAATATGAAAAAAAGTGTTGCGGTAATGAAGGGCCAGAAGTTCTCTTATTTCCGTCAAATGCTATATTTTTCTTTGGTAACTTCCGTTGCCGGATTTATTGCGGTAATGTGGTCCTTTATTCTAAAATCTCCGGCTTTACCCATTTTTGTGTTGTTTTTGTATTTATCCATTTATCTGCTTCCTTACATGGGCTTTGTGCAGGCTTTAATTTATCGAAAGGGAGCAGGGGATTTTTCAACGATAAGCGCTACGAACAGAGACATCTATCAGAGAAATGAAGAACCTATGGTTTCCGAACAGCAGTCCTCAACGGTTGAAGCAGCTCCTACAGAACAGTCCGCAACAGTCGAAGCAGCTCCTACAGAACAGTCCGTAACATTTGAAGGAGCTCCTACAGAACAGTCCGCAACAGCCGAAGTGGCTCCTACAGAACAGTCCGCAACAGTCGAAGGAGCTCCTACAGAACAGTCCGCAACAGTCGAAGGAGCTTCTACAGAACAGCCCGCAACAGTCGAAGGAGCTTCTACAAAACAGCCTAGTGAAAATGAAGGAGGATTTTCTGTGGTAATCTCCGAGGACCAGGAAGAACGAAACTTGATTGGAACGTCGGAGACTGCCGGGGAAGGAATGGAAGCCGGCGGGGTGGAGCAAGATACCGCTGCCGCAGGAACGGAAGCCACTGAGGCGAAACAGGAGACTGCCATCGAAAATAAGCCTGAAAGCGATGGGGAAAGCAAGCCGGAAGCCGATGCAGAAGGCAAGCAGGATCCCAATCATAAAATGAGTTTTGAAGAAGCCAGAAGACAGTATACCGACTATGAGAAATAAGGAGGAAGTATGAAGTGCCCCTTTTGTAACGCGGAGGATACCCGAGTCATTGACTCCCGTCCGGCTGATGATAATACGGCCATCCGCAGAAGAAGACAATGTGAGGTTTGCGGAAAGCGTTTTACCACCTTTGAGAAGACGGAAACCCTTCCCTTTATGGTGGTGAAAAAGGACGAAAGTCGTGTGCCCTATGACCGTTCCAAGCTGGAAGGGGGAATTCTTCGTTCCTGCCATAAGCGCCCCATTTCTCCTAAGCAAATCTCCGCCTTGGTGGATGAGATTGAAAGTGTGATTTTTCATCAGGAAAGTAAGGAAGTCAGCACCGATACCATCGGGGAAATGGTGATGGAAAGGCTGAAAAACCTGGATCAGGTGGCCTATGTGCGTTTTGCTTCTGTCTACAGAGAATTTAAAGATATCAACACCTTTATGGAGGAAATCGGAAAGCTTCTCGGAGGAGGCTTAAAGACGGAGGGAAAAGAACTTGAAAAATAAGACATTTGCACTATTTCCCCGTTTTTCCATTTCTTCCATCTACACCTTAGACTTTGAAAAGCTGTATCAAAAGGGCTATCGAGCATTGCTTTTTGACATTGATAATACTTTGGTGCTGCATGATGAGCCTGCCAGAGAAGAAACGGTGGCCCTGTTTCATCGGATGCAGGCTGCCGGTTTTAAAACCGCGGTGCTTTCCAATAACGGAGTAGAAAGAGTGGGGGCATTTCAAGACAGGGTCCATGCGGATTTGGTTATTCCCAATGCGGGAAAGCCTAAAGCAAAGGCGTATTTACAGGCAGTGGAGCAGTTTGGGATAGCAAAGGAGCAGGCGCTCTTTTTCGGTGATCAGCTGTTTACGGATATCTTGGGCGGAAATCGTGCGGAAGTACCTACTGTACTGGTAAAGCCTATGGGGAAGGAAAAGTATTTTCATATTCTTCTCAAAAGAATTTTGGAAAAACCCTTTCTTTTAGCTTATCAGAGAAATCATGCTCTTTTTCAAGAAGAAATTACTGCAGTAGTATAGCTGAAGGGGAAAAGTTTCCATACAAAAAAGCGTACATACAAAGAAGCATAGACACAGAAAAAATACAGATATGGGACGTTCACAGCGGAAAAGGAGAAGAGGGAAAATGGGAATGATTGTACCTTTAACAGGGGATTCTGAAAAGGATTTTCTAAGGGATGCCAAGGCATTAGCCCTGCATCCCCTGTATCCGTTTCTTTACGGGGTGGAAATTCGCTATGACTGTCTGAAAAAGCGTGAGGAGAAGTTAGGAAACTTTCTGGGAGAGCTTCGGAGAATTTTAGGAGACAAGAAGCTGATTTTCACCATTCGTACAGAGCGTCAGGGTGGTTTCTTTCCCTATGATAAATCTTATTTCCAACTGAATATGATGGCCATGGAAAGCGGCTATCCGGATTATATCGATTTAGAGGTGGAGCTGGACGGTAAAGGACGGCAGGCTTTTTTAGACTGCCATGCCATGATTTTGCAGCTGGGAGGAAAATGCATTGCCTCCTACCATGATTTTCAAAAGACCCCCAGCCGGGGAGAATGTAGAGAGATTCTCAGCGCTCTGGCTTCCTATGGAACGGACACGGTGAAACTGGCCTGTATGCCAAGACAGGAAGCGGATGTTTTGAATCTTATGCTGGCCTCCCGGGAATGGAAGGATAAGCATCCGGAAAGAAACTTAATCAGTATGTCTATGGGAGAAATGGGAAAGAGCTCCCGAGTGCTGGGTAGCCTTTCCGGCTCCAAACATAGCTTTGTGCAAGCCTTTTCCGCCTCCGCTCCCGGCCAGTTCGGTATGGAAGAATACATGAAGCTTTGGCGGAAAATGGAGGGAAGAAAAATCATTGCCCTGATTGGTTTTATGGGAAGCGGAAAAACAACCTTAGGGGAGATGCTTTCCCAAAAGCTTTCCCTTCCTTTGGTGGAGCTGGACAGAAGACTGGAAGAAAGCTTTTCCATGCGGATTTCCCAGTATTTTAAGCAATATGGGGAAGAACGTTTTCGGAGAGCGGAAACAAGACTTTTACAGGAAGTGCTGACGGAGGAAAATAAGCTGTCTCAAGACTTGCAGGAAGCTTTTCCTGCAGACTCTCCGATAAGAGAGGAAGAGAAAATTCTCTATGAAGGACAGGCGGAAATGATTCTATCCCCGGGAGGCGGAATTGTACTTCGGGAGGAAAATCGTAAGCTTTTACAGGAGCATTGCTTTACCGTTTACCTGCAGCTCTCTCCCAAGGCGGTACTGGAAAGACTGGAAAAGGAAGCGGAGAATCGACCGGTATTACAAAACAAGCTGGATCTTCATTCTATAAGAAAGATTATGGAAGAGCGGGAGAGCCGCTATCAAGCCTGTGCCGATGCGGTGCTTTCCGTGGAAGGGAAGACTGTGGAGCAGTGTCAGGAGGAAGTGCTGAAGCTATTAAGGGAAGACGGCCTTTTTTATTTTCCTGAATTCTGTCAAAAAACGAAGGAAATCTAAAGGAAGAAGAAAGAAAATAAAAGATTTTAATCCTTTAGAGAAATGCTGGGATTTATAAAGGAAATATGCTATTCTTGCAAAGAATTATTATTTTCAACAAAAGGAGAGATTATGAAACGGAAAAAATTAGTTCTTGCTTTGGCGATTTTAAGCAGTTTGGCTCTTGCGGCTTGTGGCAATAGCGGAAAGACAGAAACCAAGGTTTCTGCAGAAACAGAGGCAACAACAGAGAAGGCTACAGAAAAAGCTGCGGAGAAAGCATCCGAGAAAGCAAGTGAAGCGGCGGGAGAGCAGAAGGCAAGCAATTTTTCCGTATCCGATAAGAGTTTGGAATTTACCACGGAGAATTTAGCTTTGGAGTCTGTGGACAGTTCTATTTTCGGGGAGAAGGATTTAACCGTTCTGAATGTATGGGGAACCTTCTGCGGGCCTTGTATTCAAGAGATGCCGGAGCTTGGAGAGTGGCAGAGAAGTCTTCCGGACAATGTACAGATTATCGGCTTGGTGGCTGATGTGGCCGGAAAAGAGGATGCGGATCATATTGAGCTGGCAAATACCATCTTGGATAAGACCAATGCGCACTTTACCAATATTATCCCCAACAATGATTTTGCGGAATTACTCTCCGGTGTAGTTGGTGTTCCCACCACTTTCTTTATCAATAAGGAAGGTAAGATTGTAGGAAAGCCTATTGTGGGAGCCCAGGTTCCTAAGTATAAGGCTTTTGTGGAGGAGTATTTGAAAACGCTGGCATCCTAAAGGAGAGCTTTTCGCAAAAAATATCAGCGAACTATTTGCAAAACTCTTTCGTGAATTTTTCGCAAATTTTCAGGGTCATTTTCATAGAAAAATTTTTCCTTTAGAAAGATTTTATTATTGACAAAGGGCTTTGTATTTAGTAATATGAACAGGTCGCAAAAAACGCGACAGGGGGTCTTAGCTCAGCTGGGAGAGCATCTGCCTTACAAGCAGAGGGTCACAGGTTCGAGCCCTGTAGGCCCCATTTGATTATCGCGGGATGGAGCAGTCTGGTAGCTCGTCGGGCTCATAACCCGAAGGTCGTTGGTTCAAATCCATCTCCCGCAACGAAAGAGACTTTTAAAGTCTCTTTTTTTTATTGCTTTTCCGTATACTTTGTTCTATTGTAGAAAAGCAAGATTACTGCCGTAGTAAGTAAAGGGGGTAAGGATGAGAGTAGGAATATTAACCAGTGGAGGAGACTGTCAGGCTTTAAATGCAACCATGCGCGGTGTAGGAAAAAGCCTATATAACTTATTGGGAGACGTGGAAATCTATGGTTTCCTGGATGGTTACAAAGGTTTGATTTATGATGAATATCGTAAGATGGAGCGTTCCGATTTCTCCGGAATTTTGACGGAAGGCGGAACCATTCTGGGAACCAGTAGAACACCCTTCAAACAGATTCGGGAACCGGATGCCAATGGTTTGGACAAAGTTGAGGCGATGAAGCATACTTATAGAAAGCTTCGCCTGGATTGTCTTGTGGTTTTAGGAGGTAACGGTTCTTTAAAAACAGCTAATCTTTTGTCGGAAGAAGGATTGAATGTTATCGGCTGTCCTAAAACCATTGATAATGATCTCTACGGTACGGATATGACCTTCGGTTTTTATTCTGCCGTTCAAGTAGCTACCAATGCCATTGACTGTATTCATACTACAGCTGCCAGCCATGGTAGGGTATTTATTGTAGAGATTATGGGACATAAGGTAGGACTGCTTACCCTTTATGCCGGACTTGCCGGTGGCGCCGACATTATTTTGGTTCCTGAGATTCCCTATGATATCAATGCGGTTTGTAAGAAAATAGCGGAGCGTCACGCAAGTGGTTCTCGTTTCTCTATTGTAGCTATAGCAGAGGGGGCTATTTCCAAGGACGAATCTAAGCTGACCAAGAAGGAATTAAAGAAGAAGCTGGCGGAGGATAGGAAGAATCATCCTTCCGTAGCCTATAAGCTGGCGAAGGAAATAGAAGAAAAAACCGGTGCCGAGGTCAGAGTAACCGTTCCCGGACACACCCAGAGAGGTGGACAGCCGGTTCCCTATGATCGTGTTTTTGCTACAAGAATCGGTGCGGAAGCTGCCAGAATGATTAAGAAGGAAAAATACGGCGTGATGCTTTCTTTAAAGAATAATGAAATCACAACGGTTCCTTTGGCAGATATTGCCGGTAAATTAAAAACTGTGGATCCGGATTCCGGAATTGTGAAAGAAGCCAAGATGCTGGGGATTTCTTTTGGAGATGAAGAATAGCCGAAGATGAAGTTTTGTATAGAGCTTATTTAAAAAGAACTTGATGAACTTAGGCGCCAATTTTATCTGTTTTAACGATATAGAAGGGATAAGAAGAATTGTCATATACCGCTTTATACAGAAAATGGAGATCTCGGGATTTCGATGATTTGGTTGGACAGGATGCCATCACTCGTTCCTTTAAGAATCAGGTAAGTCATGATCGTATTGGTCATGCTTACCTTTTTTGTGGTACCAGAGGTACGGGTAAAACCTCCATGGCGAAAATTTTGGCAAGGGCTGTAAATTGCTTAAACCCTAAGGATGGAAATCCCTGTAATGAGTGTGCAAACTGTAAGGCGATTTTGTCCAATACCAGTATTAACGTATATGAAATGGACGCAGCCAGTAACAATAAGGTGGATGATATCCGCTTAATTCGGGAACAGGTGGAGTATCCACCTGTAGGCATGCGCTATAAGGTATATATCATCGACGAGGTGCATATGCTGACAGAGTCGGCCCATAATGCCTTTTTGAAAACGCTGGAGGAGCCGCCGGAATACGCCATATTTATCTTGGCTACTACGGAGCCAAATGCTCTACCCATAACCATTCTTTCCCGCTGTCAGCGTTATGATTTTCGTAGAATTCCTGCAGACATTATTGCGGACAGGTTGAGACACATTGTGGAAGAAGAGCATATTGCCATTGAAGAGGAGGCTATTCATTATATTGCCCGGATGGGAGATGGCTCCATGCGTGATGCGGTGAGCCTTTTGGACCAGTGTGCCAGCTATGATTTTCAGCGAGAAATTAGCTATGAAGATACTTTGAAAATATTGGGAGCGGTGGATACCGCAGCATTTTCCCAAATGATTGCTTCCCTTCGAGAGAAAGACATAGCAAAAGCCATGACCTTAGTTTCCGAAGTTTTGGAGCAGGGAAAGGAGCTTAGCCAATATACTTCTGATTTACTAAACTATTATCGTAATATTATGCTGGCAAAAACCGTAGAGAAGATTGACGGTTTGATGGATTTGTCCGCAGAAAATAAAAAACAGCTTCTTTCCGATGGGGAAAGCCTTTCCATGGAAGAAATATTACGAGGTATCCGTTTACTGACAGAGCTTTTACAGCAGTATCGTTTTGCCAGACAGAAGCGGGTTTTACTGGAAAGTACCTTGGTAAAGCTGGCTCATCCGGAAATGGAAGGAAAGACGGACGCCCTTTTACAGAGGCTAAGAGAGCTGGAAGAGAAGATGGAGAAGGGAAGCTTTCTTCCTGTAGAAAGGACAGCATTTTCCAAGGAGGAAAATGGAGATGTACCGGAGGCCATGGAAAAGGAAGTTGTCCTTCCGAAAGCCCAGTATGAGGACTATATGCTTTTAAAGAAGGACTGGGATATTATCAAAAACTATTTTGATTCGCCCACGGTGAAACAGGCCTTGGCGAAATCCAGAGTTTATCCGGCAAAGGATAAGAAATCCATGGTCATTGCACCGAGCCTGGGCATGCTTTCCAATGTACTTACTAATATGGAACTCCTGGAAATCGGAAAGGTGATTTCTGCAAAATATCAAAAGGAATTTCATTTTGTTTTGGGAAAGGTGGAAACGGAAGAACGCAGTACCAAATATGTTTCCGATGAAGATTTAAATAAAATTTCCATGACGATTGAGATTAGCGATCAGGAATAAATCAAGGCCTGGATTCGCTAAAAAAAAAAGGATAAAAATCTCACACTGTAAGGGAATTATAAGATTTCGCATAGATTTATTCTTGGGATTCATGGTAAAATAGTATAAGTTATGCTTAATTTAAAATTAAGGAGGAGCTATGGCAAAGCATGGTGGATTTGGCGGGGGAATGCCCGGCATGAATATGAATAATCTGATGAAGCAGTATCAGAAGATGCAGAAGAAGCTGGAAGAAACCCAGGAGGAGCTGGCAAAAAAGGAATACCTTGCTCAGGCCGGAGGCGGTGCCGTTAAGGTCGTGCTGAACGGGGAGAGAAAGGTCTTAAGTGTCAGCCTGAATAAGGATGCCGTAGATCCGGAAGATGTGGAAACTTTGGAAGAAATGATTGTTCTGGCAATGAACCAGGCCCTTTCCGACATTGAAAAGGAATCCAATCAGGAAATGGGCAAGCTTACCGGCGGAATGGGGTTAGGATTTTAATGGAGTATTTTTCCAAGGATATGGACCGTCTGGTGCAGGAGCTTTCCAGGCTTCCGGGCATAGGTCCGAAGTCCGCACAAAGATTAGCCTACTTTCTGATTAACGGAGAGAAAGAACAGGCCTACGCTTTGGCCGACAGCATCAAAAAGGCCAGAGACAGTATTCGCTACTGCAAATGCTGTTGTACCTTAACGGATGGGGAGCTTTGCCCGGTATGCAGTAGTGCGGAAAGAAACCATAAACAGATTATGGTGGTGGAAAACCCGAGGGATATGTCCGCCTATGAACGAGTAGGCAAATATCAGGGGGTTTATCATGTTCTCCACGGGGCGATTTCCCCTTTGCTTGGTATCGGACCGGAGGACATCCGTTTGAAGGAGCTGATGGTTCGTTTGCAGGGAGAGGTGGAAGAGGTGATTATTGCCACCAACTCTTCTTTGGAAGGAGAAACCACCGCAAGCTATATCACAAAGCTGATTAAACCTTTAGGAGTGCCCTTAAGCCGTATTGCTTCCGGGGTCCCTGTAGGGGGAGATATAGAAAATATTGATGAAATAACACTTCTTAGAGCATTGGACGGAAGAGTCAGTTTATAGGAAGTGGAAGGGGTATTATGGACAAGTACGAGTTTAGTATCAAGGCAGAACAGATTAAAAAGTTAAGCAGTCAGGGAGATTACAAGACTGCTATGCAGATTGCGGATACCATTGACTGGAATAGGGTGCGTAATGCAAACCTTCTTTCTTCTATTGCGGATATTTATGAGTACAACGGAGAGTACGAAGAGGCTAAGGATATTCTGCTGATGGCCTTTGAGAGAGCACCGGTGGGAAAGCGTTTTCTTTATAAGCTTTCAGAGCTGTCCTTACGTTCCGGCTCTATCGAAGAGGCTATTGAATTTTACAAGGAATTCCTGGATGTCAGTCCTGAGGATCCCAGAAAATACCTGCTTCGCTATAAGATTTTGAAGGCAAAGGGAGCTATGGCCTCCCAGCTGGTAGGACCTTTGGAGCAGTTTACTGAAACCGAGCTGGATGAGAAGTGGCTTTATGAGTTGGCAAAGCTTTATGGTGAAGCCGGAAGAGAAGAGGATTGCATCGCCCTTTGTGATAAGATGATTCTTCTTTTCGGTATGGGAAAATATGTGGATAAGGCCCAGGATTTAAAGCTTCAGTATCGTCCCTTTGAAGAAGATACAAGAAGAGCACTCCGAAAGGAAAGCTTTGCCCTTCCGGAGGAAGAACCTGCTTTTGAAGAGAAGAATTCCGGACAGGCTGTATATGAGGAAAAGCCTTCCATTAGAGAGCTTCCGGAAGAAGCTTCCCGAGTATTAGCACCGAAGGAAGTAAGCAGAGAAGAGATTCAAAGAGAAAAAGAAAAGCAGGCGGAGAACAGTGCGTTAAGTAAGTCGGAAGAAAAAACGGAGCAGGAAAAGGAATCGGAAACAGAAGAATTTTCCAAGGAGGAGACTGTAGGAGCTTCCGATCAAACTTCCGATAATATGTCCCCGGAAGATTCCAAAGAAGCATCCAAAAAATATTCCGAGGACAGCTCCGAGGAGAAGGCCGAAGGAAAGGAAGCGGCACAGGAGGAAACTCCGGCAGCAACCGATAAGAAGGAAGAGTCTATCCCCACCTACCACATGATTATTGAAGCGGACACTCTGGAAGAAGGCTTCAAGATTGCGGTAGAGGAAATCAAGTATTTCCATCAGGAATACAATCTTGCGTTTAAGGTAGCGAAAACCAATGCGGACAAGCTTAATGAAAAGGGCTTCGCTCCATTTGCGGAGAAGCTGAAGGAAAGAGATTTAATTATTGAAGAAGCCGGAAAACTGAAGTACTCCGTTGTGGATGAAATCGAAAGATACATTCAAAATCCAAAGGACGCTTCTTCTATTATATTGGTGGATGTGTACGATCATTTTGATCGTATGGCTGAGGATAGACCCAGATTTATCGACTACTTCGACATCGTTTCCAACAAGGAAGAGCCGGAGGAAGAAGAGGATAACGATCTGGAAGACGTGGATCTTGAGGCTTCCGTAGAGGAGCCGGAGAAGGAAGAGGCGGAAGAGACTATCGAAGAAGAGTATGTTCCCCATAAGCCTTCCATTTTCGACAGACCGGCGCGTCCCTATACCGAGGTTTTGGAGGAAGAAGCCCGGAAGGAAGAAGCTAAGGAAAAGCAGGAAGCTCCATCAGCAATCCGTGAGGAAGTTGATTCTCGGGACTTCGAAGATGCAGAGCCCGAGGATGAGTATTATGATGATGAAAATGAAGACTACGACGAGGAAATAGAAGAGGAAGCTGTTGAGGATGCTCCTCCAGTAAGAGAAGAGAGAAGAGAAGCTCCAATCAGGGAAGAGGAAGAAGACTTATCCGCTATTTCCGATGCGTTGGAAAAGCATTCTCCTCTTGGTCAAAAGGAAAAGAAAAATGCGGGAATGAGCATAGACGAGTTTGCGGAATATGCGATTTCCTATGCCGACAGCATTGACTGTGCCATCACGGAAAAGGGAATCACCGCTCTCTATGAGAGAATACAGCTTATGGAAGAGGATGGAATTATTCTGAATAAGCAAAGTGCGGAGGACCTGGTGGAGGAAGCTGCAGACCAGGCGGAGAAACCCGGTCTTGGCAAGAAGTTAAGTTCTTTCCTTCGTCCAAAGTACAATAAGGACGATAAGTTGATTTTACGAGAAGAACATTTTATGGGGTAAAATATGGGAATGAGTGAAATGGGAGTAGGCTTAGTCCTACTCCTTTCCCTTAGTGCTATGGTATGGCATGGCTACAAGAAGGGATTATTAAAAAAAATATTTGCGATGACCTCCCTGCTTCTCTCCATTGCTATGGCAAAGCTGCTTATGCCGGTGGCACAGCAGGAGCTTGCCAAGAATGAAGAGTTGCAGAAGCTGGTGCAAAATATTGCAGGCTTTTTCTTTCCGATTCAGAGGGAGGGAGCGCAGCTTTCCGATGTGATAGGCAGCAATCCTACACCGGACAAGTCTATGGAAAACATTGATTTGTTCTATCAGTTTATCGGTCTGGAACAATGGAAGGCCAATCTTTCGGAGAAAATCTTCCAGCTGGTTTATAGCGTGATTTTCTTTGTAATCTTATATCTTATTCTTCGGATTCTTTTGAAAATTGGCTTTCAAATTTTGGAGTATCTCTTTAAATTGCCGGGACTTAAGCTGGTAAACCGGATCTCCGGAGCGGCGTTATCAGCGGTGGAATGGGTATTTTGGCTTTGGTTCGCCTTGATTCTTCTCAGTATTCTGCCTAACTTCCCCCTAAAGGATACGATTTTGGAAGGCTTTTCCCGACCGGGAAGTATTCCCTATATTTTGAAGGAAAGCAATCTGTTTACAAGAATCTTTTTTATGAATTAACAGAAGGAAAAACAAGATATAGAAGCTTTTAAACCAAGATATAGTTGTTTCCTGAGAATGGAAAAAAATTCTAAAAAAAAGGCAAAAAATTGCTTGACAGTCCCATAAACGGGTGTTAAGATACACAAGCTGTCGCAAAAAACAAGACAGCAAAAAGCAGAAAGAAAGCAAGGAAAATCAAGGCTTTAGCCAAGATGAACCGGAAAACTTTTTGCAAAACAGGACCTTGAAAATCAAAGATCGAATAATACACAGACCCTGAAGATTCTTGAAAAGAAGTTCTTCTAAGAAGAACGAAAAGCCGGAATTCCGGCAGAGAAAATTCAGAAGCACAGAAATGTGCAGCGAAAACAAACTTTAACAGTAAAAAGGAAAAACAAGCTAAGCGCGTTTTGACTTGGACTGAACTTAAACCGCTCGGAAGAGCGGATAATGCTTTTTGCAAGAAAAGCACTTTTTATGAGAGTTCGATCCTGGCTCAGGATGAACGCTGGCGGCGTGCCTAACACATGCAAGTCGAACGAGATGCGTATTGGAAAGCTTCGGCCGGAAGATACGTTATCTAGTGGCGGACGGGTGAGTAACACGTGGGTAACCTGCCTTATGGAGGGGGATAACAGAGAGAAATCACTGCTAATACCGCATAAGCACACAGTACCGCATGGTACAGGGTGAAAAGATTTATCGCCATAAGATGGACCCGCGTCTGATTAGCCAGTTGGCAGGGTAAAAGCCTACCAAAGCAACGATCAGTAGCCGATCTGAGAGGATGACCGGCCACATTGGGACTGAGACACGGCCCAAACTCCTACGGGAGGCAGCAGTGGGGAATATTGCACAATGGGGGAAACCCTGATGCAGCGACGCCGCGTGAGTGAAGAAGTATTTCGGTATGTAAAGCTCTATCAGCAGGGAAGAAAATGACGGTACCTGACTAAGAAGCCCCGGCTAACTACGTGCCAGCAGCCGCGGTAATACGTAGGGGGCAAGCGTTATCCGGATTTACTGGGTGTAAAGGGAGCGCAGACGGCGAAGCAAGTCTGAAGTGAAATGCATGGGCTCAACCCATGAATTGCTTTGGAAACTGTTTGGCTTGAGTGTCGGAGGGGTAAGCGGAATTCCTAGTGTAGCGGTGAAATGCGTAGATATTAGGAGGAACACCGGAGGCGAAGGCGGCTTACTGGACGACAACTGACGTTGAGGCTCGAAGGCGTGGGGAGCAAACAGGATTAGATACCCTGGTAGTCCACGCGGTAAACGATGAATACTAGGTGTTGGTGCCCGAAGGGCATCGGTGCCGTCGCAAACGCAATAAGTATTCCACCTGGGGAGTACGTTCGCAAGAATGAAACTCAAAGGAATTGACGGGGACCCGCACAAGCGGTGGAGCATGTGGTTTAA